>JBBFKQ010000008.1:102239-110303 GCA_037481935.1 Aquificaceae bacterium
GAGGGTAAGAAAGATAAAGGACAGGGCATATCTTCATGGGCTTGTCAGGAAAGTCGTGTCCGCTCAGGATGTGGAGGGAGTTCTGAGGGAAGAGCTAAGGATAGATTGAAACATACGGGATGTTGCAGAAGGGCAAAATCCTCCATTAGGGAAAAGGCACGGCTCAACAGTTGCTCTTTTATCTGACCTTCGGGGATTCACGATTGGAGCTATACTATTTCTATGCAGTCTGGACTGTGGGAAGAGGCTCTTGTGGAAGAAGTTGTCTATTTAATAGCCCACCTTGCCCATGCGGAGCAGCACCTTATGGAGCTTGAGGGAGAGACAAAGCTGCAAGACCTTGTCCTCTATATAGACGAGCTCAGAAACAGGCGAAAGAGTGTGGGAAACCTTCTATTCTCCGTTCTTGAAATATCTGGCGAATCTGGAGGTGAGTTCAGGAGCAAGGTGGAGAGCCTGTGGTGTGTTCTGAAGCACCTTTCCATGGCGCTTGTGCACTGCGATGAGTCTGCGGAGAAGGTCATACGCAGGATGGACTGTGCACTGGCAGGGGGCAGAGAGGAAGAGGCAAAAAAGCTCTCTGAAAAGCTGAGGGAGCTATACGATTTGCGTCAGTCTATCAGAAATTCTATAAGAGAGCTACTCTTTGAGGTTTCAAAGAAGCTCACGAAGGCACCTGCGGTGCGGTGCAGAGAAGACCTCTGCCTTGTAGAAGGAGAAGAAGATGCCCTACAGAGACCTGAGAGACTTTCTCAAGAGGCTTGAAAAAGAAGGTGAGCTGGCACGAATAGGGGAACCCCTCTCTCCTATCCTTGAGATTACAGAAGTCACCGACAGAGTTTCCAAGATGCCCGGAGGTGGCAAAGCCCTTCTCTTTGAGAGGGTGGAGGGCTATTCGGTGCCGGTGCTTACCAACCTTCTGGGCTCAGAAAAGAGGATAAAGCTGGCACTTGGATACGAAAACCTTGAGGACATTGGCTGGAAGCTCTACAAACTCCTCAGGCCCGAAATCCCTCACACCTTCTTAGACAAGCTAAAGAGGCTTCCTGAGCTCAAAAAGCTCAACGACTCCCTGCCAAGGGTTGTAAAGGACGGACATATAAGGGAGAACATAAAAAAGGAGAAGATTGATATTCTGGAGTTTCCCATACTTCAGTGCTGGCCAAAGGATGGAGGAAGATACATCACCTTTGGTCAGACGATTACAAAAGACCCTGAGAGCGGCATAAGAAACGTAGGGCTCTACCGCATACAGGTGCTTTCTCCTACAGAGCTTGCCCTCCACTGGCAGATTCACAAAGATGGAAACCACCACTACTGGAAGGCAAAAAGGCTGGGCAAGAAACTGGAGGTTGCCATAGCCATAGGCGGAGACCCTGTGCTCTCATACGTTGCCTCCGCACCTCTTCCACCAGAGGTGGACGAATACCTCTTTGCAGGTCTGATAAGGGAAGAGGGCGTGGAGCTCATAAAGGGCATTACCGTAGACATTGAGTATCCCGCCCATGCGGAGATGGTGATAGAGGGCTATGTGGACCCCTCTGAAGAGCTTGTAGATGAAGGTCCCTTTGGAGACCACACGGGCTTTTACACGCCTGTAGACAAGTATCCAAGGATGCACATCACCGCCATCCTGCACCGCAACAACCCCATCTACCTTGCCACCATAGTGGGAAAGCCCCCTCAGGAAGACAAATACATAGGCTGGGCTACAGAAAGAATCTTCCTTCCCCTTATCAAGTTTAACCTGCCTGAGGTGGTGGACTACTACCTGCCTGCGGAAGGCTGTTTTCATAACTTCTGCTTTGTATCCATAAAAAAACGCTATCCGGGGCATGCTTACAAGGTAGCCTACGCACTGCTGGGGCTTGGTCTTATGTCCCTCACAAAGCACATAGTGGTTTTTGACCAGGATATTGATGTGCACGACTTTGGACAGGTGCTCTGGGCATGGGGCAACAATGTGGACCCGGGGAGGGATGTGCTGATACTCAAAGGTCCCATAGATGTGCTGGACCACTCCACCAACGAGGTGGGCTTTGGTGGCAAAATCATAATAGATGCCACCACCAAGTGGAAGGAAGAGGGCTACACAAGGGAGTGGCCTGAGGTCATAGAGATGTCTGAGGATGTGAGAAAAAAGATAGACAGCCTGTGGCACAGGCTGGGACTATAAGAGCACTTCCCTTATGCCGAGCCTTCTTCTGTAGGCTTTTAGGGTATTCAGAAGCAGGGCGGTCACAGTCATGGGTCCAACTCCACCGGGCACAGGCGTTATGGCAGAGGCCTTTTCCTTTACCTCCTCAAAATCCACATCACCCACTATTCTGCCTTCAAGCCTTGAAATACCCACATCCACCACCACCGCACCCTCCTTTACCATGTGAGCCTTTATAAGGTGCGGCACGCCAGTGGCAGATATCAGGATGTCCGCCTGACGCGTATACTGGCTTATGTCCCTTGTGTGTATGTGGCAGACGCTCACAGTGGCATCCCTCCAGAGCATGAGGAGTGCCAGAGGCCTTCCCACAATAAAACCAGCACCCACTATAACCACATCCCTGCCCTTCACATCTATCCCATAGCTTTTCAGAAGCAGGTCTATGCCCAGAGGGGTGCAGGGAACAAAGCCATCCTCTATGCGTGCTACCAGCCTTCCCATGTTTTCAGGGTGAAAACCATCCACATCCTTTCTGGGGCTTATGGCAAGGATTACCTCCTGCTGGTCTATATGTGGTGGCAGGGGAAGCTGGACAAGGATGCCATCCACCTGGTCCTCAGAATTGAGCTGAGCTATGAGCTCAAGAAGTTCCTGAGTGGTGGTATTTTCCGGCAGTTCATAGGAGAGAGACCTTATGCCCACCTTCTCACAGGCTTTTTTCTTGTTGCCCACATAGACCTTGCTTGCAGGGTCTTCTCCCACAAGAACAACCGCAAGAGTTGGAGGTCTGAAACCCTTTGCAGTATAGCCTTCAACCTCCCTGTGTATCTCTTCCCTTATCCTTTCTGAGAGTTCTTTACCGTCAAGTATGAGAGGAGTGCTCACTACCTTTTCCATTTTGTTCCCGCTGGTGTGTCTTCAAGCACTATACCAAGGTCTTTTAGCCTGTCTCTTATAAGATCCGCCACATGGTATAGCCTTTCTTTTCTTACTGCGTTTCTTACCTCCACAAGAAGCTCCACAAGCCTCTGGTCAAAAACCTGCCCAGCCTCCAGCTCCTTCTGAACAACCCTTCTGACCTCACACTCTGGTCTGTAGTCCTCTAAAAGACCAAAAACTCCCCTCAGGTTCTTTATGATGGAGTTTACCGCAAACTCATAGGCCTGAAGCTCCTGCGTTGATATTCTGCCTTCAGAGAAGGCTCTGTTCTTGAGTTTATTGAGCTCTGTTATGAGACCATAGACCACTGCAAGCGCCTGAGGGGTGTTGAAATCCTCGCTCAGGGCATGAAAGAAGGCTTCTTGTGTTTCCTTAACCTTTTCAAAAAGGTAATGAGTCCCCTTTTCTTCGTAAACTGACAACTTTTTGAGAAGCTCAAGATCTTCGAGGGCATTTATGAGCCTTTCATAGGCTCTTTTAGTCTCTTCCATCTTTTCCCAGGAAAAGTCCAGTGGGCTCCTGTAGTGAGTAAAGAGCACAAGAAGCCTGAGAATGTCAGGATGGTATTTAGAGTATACCTCTCTCAGGGTTATGTAATTGCCAAGGGACTTGGACATCTTCTGGCCGCCCACTGTAACCAGTCCATTGTGAACCCAGTATCGGGCAAAGGGTCTTCCAGTAAGGGCCTCCGCCTGAGCTATCTCGTTCTCATGGTGAGGAAACACAAGGTCAAGACCTCCTCCGTGTATATCTATGGTCTGACCCAGGTGCTTGAAAATCATGGCCACGCATTCTGTGTGCCAGCCAGGTCTTCCAGGTCCCCAGGGCGAATCCCATGCGGGCTCGCCCACCTTTGCAGACTTCCAGAGGGCAAAATCCAGAGGGTTTTTCTTTTTTTCAGAGGGCTCTACCCTTGCACCCGCCTCCAGCTCCTCCACGTTTCTCTTTGAGAGCTTTCCATACTCTGGAAAAGTAGAAACTGAGAAGTAAACATCACCCCCAGACTCGTAGGCATATCCCTTTTCCACAAGCCCCTTTATCACCTCTATTATCTCCCCTATATGTTCTGTGACCCTTGGCTCCACATCTGCAGGCTTTACGCGGATGTTTTCCATATCCATGTAGTAACTGGCAATGTATCTGTTGGCTATGGTCATAAAGTCCGTGCATTCATGACTGGCCCTGTTTATTATCTTATCGTCCACATCGGTAAAGTTTCTCACAAACTTTACCCTGTAGCCCATATGCTCAAGAAACCTTCTGAAAACATCAAAGACTATAAGGCTTCTTCCGTGTCCCACGTGAGAATCGTCGTAAACGGTCACACCGCAGGTGTATATGAGCACATGAGGAGGGTCTACAGGGACAAACTCCTCAACCCTGCCAGTGAGGGTGTTATAGATGCGGATGCTCATAGTAGTATTTTAGCATGGTAAAATACCATAGGCATGGGCTTTCTTGACAGGTTCAGGAAAAAGGAGGAGAAGGAGGTCCTCTGGACAAAGTGCGAAAACTGCAAATCCCTACTCTATATTCCCGAGCTCAGGGCAAACCTGAATGTATGTCCCAAGTGCCAGCACCATTTTATCATGCCTGCAAAAGAAAGGCTTGAGCAACTCCTTGAAAACTACCAGCTTCTCTTTGAAAACATAAGGCCCACCGACCCCCTCAACTTCAAGGACACAAAAAGCTACAAAGACCGACTCAAACAGGCTCAGGAACAGACTGGCCTTTCTGAGGCGATGCTTATTGCGGAGGGGCTCTTAAGGGAGGAGAGGGTGGTGCTTGCGGTCATGGACTTTGGCTTTATTGGTGGAAGCATGGGCTCAGTGGTGGGTGAGAGGTTCTACAGGGCGTGCAGGTATGCCAGTGAAAAGAATATACCTCTCATTGCGGTGATCACTTCTGGTGGTGCTCGCATGCAGGAGGGAATACTGTCTCTTATGCAGATGGCAAAGACCTCCATAGGCGTGGGCTATCTAAAAGAAAAGGGCATTCCTTATATCACCGTGCTTACAGACCCCACCACTGGAGGGGTATCCGCCAGCTTTGCCTTTCTTGGCGACATAATCATTGCAGAACCGAAGGCTCTCATAGGCTTTGCAGGACCCAGAGTCATAGAGCAGACCATAAAGCAGCAACTACCTGAGGGTTTCCAGACTGCGGAGTTTCTGCTTCAGAAGGGTATGGTGGATATGGTGGTTCACAGAAAGGACCTGAAAGATACACTGCATCACCTCATAAAACTCACCACCTACTGGAGAAGGCATGTGGAGGTTTGAAGAAGACCATCCCTTTGCCCTTGCCTACAGGCTTGTGGAGGAGGGAAGGCTTGACCCCTGGGATGTGGACATATCAGCCCTTGCCAGGGCTTACATGGAGGAGATAAGGAGACACGAGCTTCTTGACCTGAGAGTGCCCGCAAGGGCGGTGCTTGCAGCCTCCTTTCTCCTGAAAAAGCAGACAGAGGTTCTTTTCCCAGAACCAAAGCAGAAAAGGGAAAGAAAAAAGCTCACCCTTCAGGAGATAGTGGAGCAGTTTGAAAGCCAGCAGGAGGAAGTGGCGGAAGAGCTAAGTCAGAGGATAGAGAAGGTTAGGAGGGTGGTAAAAAAGATAAAGGTGAGGAATGTGAACGGGAGGAGGAGGGAAAGAAGATTTCCCGTGCATATATCAAGGTTTGAGGACGCTCTGGAAGAGCTCAGAGAGGTGCTTCTGGAGAAAAGGCACATACTATCCTTTTATGAACTCATCCTTGGCAAAAGCCTTGTGCCCTACCTTATGGCTCTTATGGTGCTATATCAGGATGGACTTGTGGAAATAGAGCAGGATGAACCATATGGAGACCTGAGAATAAGAGCTCTGGAAGAATATATTTAAAGCTGGAGGTAATAGAGTGTTGAGGCTTAAGTTTAACGAGGAAGGTCTCATACCCGTCATAGCACAGGATCACAGGACGGGTGAAGTGAGGATGTTTGCATGGGCAAACGATGAAGCTATTAGAAAAACACTGGAGACAGGCTATGCCCATTACTATTCAAGGTCAAGAAAGAGCATATGGAAAAAGGGAGAGACCTCTGGGGAGCTTCAGAGGGTGGTGGAGGTAAGGGTGGACTGCGACGAGGACGCTCTGCTGTACATCGTGGAGCAGGAAAAGAACACCGCCTGCCATACGGGAGAGAGGAATTGTTTTTTCAGAAACCTCGAGGGAGGACAGGCTAAAAGAGTCCTTCCCTTTGAAGCCCTGCAGAGGCTTCAGGAGGTGATAAGACAGAGACTTCAGGATATGCCAGAAGGTTCATACACGGTCAAACTCTACAAAGAAGGTGAGGACCGTGTGCTTCAGAAGTTTGGAGAAGAAGCCATAGAGACCCTTATAGCCCTCAAGAGGGGAGCGCCAGAGGAGATAAGGGCAGAAGCCTCCGACATGCTCTACCACCTGCTTCTTATGCTCACCATAAGGGGAATAGGCATAGAGGAGGTTCTCAGTGAGCTTGCAGGGAGAATGAAATAGTCTTAAGATTTTTTTATGGCTGTT
Source organism: Aquificaceae bacterium (assembly GCA_037481935.1). NCBI lineage: Bacteria > Pseudomonadati > Aquificota > Aquificia > Aquificales > Aquificaceae > Aquificaceae bacterium. Next base: position 108,875 of record JBBFKQ010000008.1, read on the forward strand.
TTTCTTTTTCTACTATTGCTTCTCAGCCTATCTCATGCAAAAGTCTTCATTTCCCAGTGGCAGGATGCGGTAACCCCTCTAATGGTGGACTATGTAAAAAGAAGCCTTGAGCGTGCGGAGAAGGAAGGAGGGACAATATTTGTGCTTGAGCTGAACACTCCCGGTGGTCTCGAGAGCTCCATGAGGGAGGTGGTTCAGGAGTTTCAGAGGACTCCCCTGCCGGTAGTAGTGTATGTTTACCCTCCAGGAGGGCGTGCAGCCTCCGCAGGTGCAATTATAACCGTTTCTGCAGATGTGGCGGTGATGGCACCGGGAACAAACATAGGAGCGGCAACACCCGTGCAGATGGGCGGTGAGAGGATGGATGAGGCTATGAGAGAAAAGGTCATGCAGGACATGCTTGCCTTCGTCAGGAGCATAGCAAAGGAAAAGGGCAGAAACCCGGAGGTCATAGAGAGGATGGTAAAGGAGGCCATATCGCTCACACCGGAAGAGGCTCTGAAGGAGAAGGTTATAGACCTCATAGCTGTAGACAGGACAGACCTTCTAAAGAAGCTTGAGGGCAGGAAGATAAATAAGCATGGAAAGGAGATTACCCTCAAGACGGAAGGAATCCAGACTGTGGAAGTAGGAAAGAGCCTGAGAGAGGAGCTCCTGAGGGTCATAACCAATCCCACACTTGCATACATGCTTCTTCTTATAGGCTTTTATGGTATATTCTTTGAGCTATACAACCCTGGCTCTATCATACCTGGTGCAGTGGGCGTAATATGTCTGCTTCTTGGTCTCTACGGTCTGGGGGTTATAGGAATAAACTGGCTTGGTCTCCTGCTCATACTTGCGGGTATTCTCCTTCTTGTTCTTGAGCTTGTAACCCCAACTTTTGGTGGTCTTGCCATAGCAGGTGCCATAGCCCTTGCCCTTGGATCCTTCATACTCATAAGTCCAGAGTCTCCCTATGGAAACATACCCATTAGTGTCATAGCCACAATGGTTGGTCTTACAGTAGCCTTTTTCCTCTTCGCTGGTAGACTTGGGCTGAAGGCTCAGAAGAGAAAGAAGATGCTGGGCACAGAAGAGCTGGTGGGTGAGCAGGGGGAAGTTTTTACAGACTTTGTGCAGGGCAGAGGAAAAGTTTTTGTGCATGGTGAGATATGGAATGCCATAAGCGATGAACCTCTAAAGAAGGGTGAGCAGGTGGTGGTGGAGGAGGTAAGGGGAATGGTTCTAAAGGTCAGGAAGGTTTAAACGGAGAGGGCGGGATTCGAACCCGCGGTACGGGGTTTGCCCGTACACAGCATTTCCAGTGCTGCACCTTCGGCCACTCGGTCACCTCTCCTGAAGGTAAATATTATAACCCGAGTTGCAAGTTATAAGAAATTATGGTAAAAAAAAGCTCCCCATGGAAAACCCATAGGGAGGATTAAGA
>JBBFKQ010000009.1 GCA_037481935.1 Aquificaceae bacterium
GTCGGTGCATTTCAGAAAGATGAAGAGGAAGCTGGCAAGCTGTTCCTCAAGGGGAAGGCTCACCTTTGATGTGTCTCTTTTGGAAGAAGACAGGGAAAAGGTTTCCTATGTGATAGTGCATGAGCTTCTCCACCTGAGGTATCCAGACCACGGCAAGCTTTTCAAGCATATGCTGAAGGCATACCTCAAAAGCCTATAAGAATAATGCTATAATATTTTCAAACCCTCAAGGAGGCTGTTATGAAAGGAAGAATAGTGCAGGTGATAGGTGCGGTCATTGACGTGGAGTTTTCTGAAAAGAACCTTCCACCCGTCAGGCACGGTCTAAAGACAAGGAGGAAGTTCATAGACGACAGGGGAAACTGGGCGGAAGAGGAGCTCTTCCTTGAAGTGGCTCAGCACATAGGAGAGAGCAGGGTCAGATGCGTGGCAATGGGTGCCACCGATGGACTGGTGAGGGGTCAGGAGGTGGAATACTTGGGCGGACCCATAAAGGTGCCTGTTGGCAGGCCAACCCTTGGAAGGATATTCAATGTGGTAGGTCAGCCCATAGATGAAGCAGGACCCGTAAATGCAGAAGAGTTCTGGCCCATGTTCAGAGAACCTCCACCCCTGGAAGAGCAGTCCACAAAGGTGGAGATACTTGAGACGGGTATAAAGGTGGTTGACCTCCTTGAGCCCTATGTGAAGGGTGGAAAGGTGGGGCTCTTTGGTGGTGCTGGAGTGGGCAAGACAGTGCTGATGCAGGAGCTCATACACAACATAGCCAAGTTCCACAAGGGATTCTCAGTGGTCATAGGCGTGGGAGAGAGAACCAGAGAAGGAAACGACCTCTGGCACGAGATGAAGGAATCTGGGGTCCTTCCCTACACGGTCATGGTCTACGGGCAGATGAACGAGCCTCCCGGCGTGCGATTCAGGGTGGCACAGACGGGCATTACCATGGCTGAATACTTCAGGGATGTGGAGGGTCAGGACGTTCTTGTCTTTATAGACAACATATTCAGGTTCGTGCAGGCAGGCTCTGAAGTCTCCACGCTCCTTGGAAGACTTCCCTCTGCAGTGGGATACCAGCCCACCCTCAACACGGACGTGGGTGAGGTGCAGGAGAGGATAACCTCCACAAAGAAGGGGTCTCTTACCTCCATACAGGCAGTATACGTGCCCGCAGACGACATAACGGACCCTGCACCCTATTCGGTCTTTGCTCACCTTGATGCCACCACAGTGCTTGCAAGAAGGCTTGCAGAGCTGGGTATATACCCGGCAGTTGACCCTCTTGAGTCCACCTCCAAGTATCTGGCACCGGAGTTCGTGGGAGAAGAGCACTACAGAGTGGCATCGGAGGTCAAGAGAATACTGCAGAGATACAAGGAGCTTCAGGAAATAATAGCCATACTGGGTATGGAAGAGCTCTCAGAAGAGGACAAGGCAATCGTCAACAGGGCAAGGAGGATTCAGAGGTTTCTGGCACAGCCCTTCCACGTGGCAGAGCAGTTCACCGGCATGCCCGGCAAATACGTAAAGCTGGAGGACAACATAAGGAGCTTCAAAGAGATTCTCACGGGCAACTACGACCATCTTCCTGAAATGGCCTTTTACATGGTGGGCACCATAGAAGAGGCTGTGGAGAAAGCCAGAGCTCTGGGAGCAAAGGTTTGAGGTCTGACGGAAGAAAGCCCGGGGAGCTAAGACCTGTAAGGATAATAAGGGATTACCTCAAGCATCCCGAGGGCTCTGTGCTTGTGGAGTTCGGAAACACAAAGGTTATATGCACCGTCTCTCTGCAAGATAGCGTCCCCCCCTTTTTAAAGGGTAAAGGTCAGGGCTGGATAACTGCAGAATACTCCATGCTTCCCAGGTCAACCCAGACAAGAAACATACGCGAATCGGTTCAGGGAAGAATCGGAGGCAGAACGCACGAAATACAGAGGATGATAGGAAGAGCTATGCGAACCGCCCTTGACCTCACAAAGGTAGGAGAGAGGACTTTCTGGATTGACTGCGATGTAATACAGGCGGACGGAGGAACGAGAACTGCTTCCATAACAGGCGCCTTTGTGGCCCTGGTGGACGCAGTCATAAGGCTCTACGAGGAGGGAAGCATAAGCTCAACTCCTATAAAGGACTTTGTGGCTGCGGTGAGTGTTGGCATAGTAAAGGGCCAGATACTTCTTGACCTTAACTTTGAGGAGGATTCAGAGGCAGAAGTAGACATGAACCTTGTGGCCACAGGCTCTGGCAGAATATCAGAGATACAGGCTCTTGGTGAAGAGCACTCTTTCACAAGGGAAGAATTTGACAGGATGCTCACTCTCGGTCTTGCAGGAGTGGAACAACTGGTGGAGCTCCAGAAGGCCTTCTTTGATGTGCAGGGAGGATTATTCAGAAGAAAGAACATAAAAGAGGCAAGGCTTTAGTTCCTTTTTCTTGACAAAAGAATTTTGGGATTGTATATTAATTTCCAGATTTTTTTCAGGAGGTGTGGTATGAACCTGGAAGAGGTCAAGCCAGGGCAGGAAGTGGTAATACTTGGTCTCAGCGGTAAGGAAGAGGTCCTGGAAAAGGTGAAAGCCATGGGCCTCAGGAAGGGCAGAAGGATATCCCTTCTGCAGAAAACTGGAAGAAACCTTCTTCTAAAGGTGGACAACTCAAGAATAGTCATAAGTAGAGACCTGGCAAAGGGTATAGAAGTTCAATGAAAAGCATAAGGGTGGCCCTTGCGGGCAATCCCAACGTAGGAAAGACGAGCATTCTTAACCATCTTGCAGGCACAAGCCTCAAGGTGGGCAACTGGCCAGGGGTAACCGTTGAAAAAAGAGAGGGAAAGGTAAGGTTCTGGGATTACGAGATAAGCCTTGTGGACCTTCCCGGCATATACACCCTTGAGCCCATCTCAGAGGACGAATGGGTGGCATACAATTACATAAGACAGGAAAAACCAGACCTGATACTCAATATCATAGAAACCCCCAACATGGAAAGAGACCTGCTCCTGACGGTAGAGCTCCTTGAGCATGAAATTCCCCTTATCATCGTCCTCAACATGACAGACGAAGCCCAGAAACTGGGCATAGAGGTAAATGACCGGTGGCTCTCTGAACTGCTCGGGGTGAGAGTTCTCAGAACCAACGGAAGGACTGGTGAGGGCGTAAAAGCTCTGCTTCCCAACATAGTGGAGGTTTTCAGCTTAAAGGAGAGACCAAAAGTCATAAGATACAGCAAAGAGCTGGAGGAGTTCCTCCAGAAAGTCAGAGAAAGGGAAGACGAAACAAAGGCAGAGCTAATAAGGAAACTCCTCCAGAGAGAAGACTTTAAGGAGCTAAGGGAAAGTATAAAAAGGGCCCTGGGAAAAGAAGTTCATGACCTGATAAAGGATGAAAGGTATGCAATGGCCCATGGGCTCTACAGAGAAGTGATTGAAAAAAAGCTCCTTACCGCAAGGGACATAACAGACTCTCTGGATAAGGTGCTCTTGCATCCAGTTTTTGGTATCCCCATCTTCCTCCTGCTTATGTTTCTTCTCTTTAAGGTTTCCTTTGATTTTTCTGCGCCCTTCATGGACTGGGTGGATGGCTTTGTAAATGGTTTTGTTGCCCCTCTGGTCTCTGCGGGCATGGCAGCCCTTGGGGTAAGCGAATGGCTTCAGAAACTCTTTTCTGAAGCGGTGGTGGGTGGAGTGGGCTTCGTTCTTACCTTTGTTCCCCTCATTGCCGTCATATACTTCCTGCTGGCGCTGATGGAGTTTTCTGGATACCTTCCCAGAGTTGCCTTTCTTATGGACAGGTTCATGCACAGGCTGGGGCTTCATGGGAAAAGCCTTGTCCCCCTTCTTCTGGGCTTTGGTTGTAATGTGCCTGCCATAGTTGCCACCAAGGCACTTGAGACAAAAAGGGACAAACTGCTGGTAATAGCCATGATACCCTTCATGAGCTGTCCAGCAAGGCTTGTGGTCTTCTCCTTTTTTGCAGTGCTCTTTTTCAAGAACCCGGCCACTGTTATATTTTTCCTCTACCTTCTTGGTGTTCTGGTTGCTCTTATAACCGCCTTCCTGCTGAGAAAGACCTTCTTTAAAGGGAGCCTATACCATTTTGTCATGGAGCTGCCGCCTTACAGACTTCCCACTTTCAGGCTTCTATTCAGGATTGTGTGGGTCTATGTGAGGGATTTTCTCTACAGAGCCGGCACTCTCATATTTGCGGCGTCAGTTTTTATATGGCTTCTCCTCAACCTTCCCCCAGGTGTTAAAAACCCCTCCGAAAGCCTTGCTGCGCAGGCAGGCAAAACCATAGCACCCCTCTTCAAACCACTGGGCCTTGAGGACTGGAGGATTGCCACCTCCCTGATACCTGCCTTTCTCGCCAGAGAGATAGTGCTCAGTTCCATGGGCACCATATATTCTGCAGAGGCGGAGAAGGAAGAGAAGGAGTTTATCCTCTCGGAGGCTCTGAAAGAGCAGACTATCGGGCTTGGAAATGCCTTCAGGGATGCAGTTCTTAATGTGTTCAAACCTGTGCCAAAAGCCTTTGAGGTAGAGGAGGAAGGAACGGACAGTCTGAGGGCTCTAATAGCAAAAAGCCTATCTCCCGCATCCGCCCTTGCTTTCATGGTTTTCCTGCTTCTTTATACCTCATGCCTCGGCACAGTTGCTGTCATGTGGAGGGAAGCCGGAAAGGGGTTTGCCCTTCTCTTTCTCCTTTACAGCCTCATAGCTGGCTGGTTTTTTGGCTTCCTCGCATACAGACTGGGGGGCATGCTGTGGAGTATCTGACGGTCCTTCTGATTACTGCCCTTCTCTCATATCTCTGGTGGAGAAGGTGGAGGAAAAACAGAGGCTGCTGCCAATGACCTTGCGGTTATAATTTTAATGCTATGATAGAATGGCTTGTGAAAAAACTTCTGGGCACAAAGAGCGAGCGCGAGGTAAAGAGGTTAAAGAAGGTCGTTCAGAGGATAAGACACAGAGAAGAAGAGCTGGATGAGCTTTCGAACAGGGAGCTCAGGCTTATGGCCCATGAACTTCGCCAGAGAATTCTGCAGGATGAAGACATAAAGCAAAAGATAATGGAGGGGAAAATAACAGAAGAGGTAGAGCTTGCCTTTGCCCTTGTGAGAGAAGCAGGAAAGAGGACTCTGGGTCTGAGGTTCTTTGATGTGCAGCTGATAGGTGGTCTTGTGCTTCATGAGGGTAAGATTGCAGAGATGAAAACCGGTGAGGGCAAGACCCTTGTGGCTACCTCTGCAGTTGCAGCAAATGCCATGACAGAAGAGGGTGTGCACGTGGTTACTGTCAACGACTACCTGGCCAGAAGGGATGCCCAGTGGATGGGGCCCATCTATCTCTTTCTCGGCCTTGATGTGGGTGTTATAAACTCCGATTATAGCTCCTACAGAGTCCAGTGGGCAGACCCAGAGCTTGCAGACAGGGCAGTGGAAGAAGACTGGAGGGTGTGGCCAAAGGGCTACTTTGAGGAAACTCTGCCCTCAGAGCTTATAAGTGTTCAGGCAAAGAAGGCCTTCTACACCAAGCTGGTGCCCTGCACCAGAAGGGAGGCTTACCAGTGCAGCATAACCTACGGCACCAACAACGAGTTTGGCTTTGACTACCTGAGGGACAACATGGCCTTCTCAGCAGAAGAAATAGTTCAGGTAAGAGGTCACAACTTTGCCATAGTGGACGAGGTGGACTCCATACTCATAGATGAGGCAAGGACGCCCCTTATAATATCTGGTCCTGCGGAGATGGACACTTCCGTCTATTACAGGGCGGATGAGGTGGTGAGAAAACTGGTAAAGGATGAAGACTTCACGGTAGATGAAAAGAACAGAACCGTGCAGCTTACAGAGCAGGGCATAAGGAAGGTGGAGGAGCTTCTTGGAATAGAAAACCTCTACGACATAAGGCATATAGACCTTCTTCATGCGGTAAATCAGGCTCTCAGGGCTCACAGCCTTTTCAAGAAGGACGTGCACTACATAGTGAGGGATGGCGAGATTCTTATAGTGGATGAGTTCACCGGAAGGGTGCTTCCGGGCAGGCGCTGGAGTGATGGTCTACATCAGGCAATAGAGGTAAAGGAAGGCGTTCCCATACAGAAAGAAAACCAGACACTTGCCAGCATAACCTTCCAGAACTACTTCAAGCTCTACAGGAAGCTCTCAGGTATGACAGGCACCGCAGAAACAGAGGCACTGGAGTTTAAAGAAATATACGGTCTTGAGGTGGTGGTTGTCCCAACCCACAGACCCATGAGGAGAAAGGACCATCCCGATATGGTTTTCAAGACAAAGGGAGAAAAATGGCAGGCTGTGGTGGATTTAATCAAGGAAGAGCATGCAAAGGGCAGACCAATACTGGTAGGAACCGTCTCCATAGAAGATTCTGAACATCTCTCAAGGCTTTTACAAAAAGAAAAGATTCCTCACAATGTGCTAAATGCCAAACAGCATGAGAGGGAGGCAGAGATAATCGCTCAGGCGGGAAGACTGGGCGCAGTTACCATCTCCACCAATATGGCAGGAAGGGGAACGGACATACTTCTTGGCGGAAACCCTGAATATCTTGCAAAAGAGATGCTAAGGGCGAAGGGCAAGGCTATAGAGGAGGCAACAGAGGAAGAGTGGAAGGAAGCACTGGAAAAGGCATACAGGATAACGGAGGAGGAGAAGAAAAGGGTGGTGGAGCTGGGAGGTTTGCTTGTCATAGGCACGGAAAGGCACGAATCAAGGCGTATAGACAACCAGCTCAGGGGAAGGGCTGGAAGACAGGGGGACCCAGGAGAGTCCCGCTTTGTGCTTTCCCTTGAAGATGACCTCATGAGGATATTTGGCGGAGACCGGGTTAAAAAGCTTATGGAGCTTCTAAAAATTCCTGAGGGAGAGCCCATAGAGAGCGGTATGGTAACAAAAGCAATACAGAACGCCCAGAAGAGAGTGGAAGCCCAGAACTTCCAGATTAGAAAGAGACTTCTTGAGTATGACCTGGTTATGAACACCCAGAGGCTTACGGTATATTCCATAAGGAGAGACCTTCTTGAATCTAGGGGCCTGGAGGAATACCTTCAGGAGTTTGTTCAGGACCTTGTAGCCCAGAAGGTGGAAGAACTCATAAAAGAGGAAGAGCCAGAGCTCTGGGAACTGGAGCCCCTCAGAGACTACCTGAGAGAGCTCACCGGAAGAGAGGTGGAAGTGCCTCCAGCAAGAGACAGGGAAGACCTCGTAAACCAGCTTTCCCAGAGAGTTCTTGAGATTATATTCGGAAGAAAGCAAGAGCTGGGTGAAGATATCTTCAGAGAGCTTGCAAAAATCGTCATGCTCTCCAACCTTGACCATCTCTGGAGGGAGCACCTGCATACCATGGACAGGCTCAGAGAGAGCATATACCTGAGGGGCTACGCCTCGAAGGACCCACTGGTGGAATACAAGAAGGAAGCCTTCTACCTTTTTGAGGATATGCTCTCAAGGTTCAGAGAGAGGACCCTCTCAGACATAATGCACATGCAGGTCAGAACACAGGAAGAAGTGGAAGAAGAGCTCAAAAAAGAGGAACAGGAAAGGGAAAAGCTTCTGAGCATGGCAGTTTTTAGTGGAGCCGAAGGCAAGTCTGACCAGAGCCAGAAAGGTCCAAAGAGAAAAACTCTCAAGGAGCGTCTTCAGGCAAGGAGGAAGAGATAGTCTTCAGCCTTCTGTAGGCTTCAAGTATTTGCATGAAGGGTATGTTTCCTTCTCTCACACATCTGAGACCCCCTGGATGCAGGAACCTGACAATGGTAGAAGGTTTCCCCTCTATCTTTCCACCGTCCACATACAGGTCCACCTTATCACCAAAGTAATCCATAGCTTCCTCAACCCTTACCGCCGGCCTCATACCCTCGGGGTTGGCGCTCGGAGCTACAAGAGCCTGGTCTATTAAGGAGAACAGACCAGAGACATAACTGTTTGGCCTGGGTAATCTTACCGCAAGACTCTTTCTCCCTCTTGTCAGATAGAGGGGTATGGAGTTTTTCTTGTAAAAGAGAAAGGTGGCGTTAAACTCCTTCATAAGACGCAGGTGTATCCTTCCATGCCTGAGCTTGAGGTAATCAAGCCAGCAAGTATCGGGTATTAGAAGGAGGAAAGGTCTTCCAGAGGGTCTTCTGAAGGAATAGAGCCTCTCCACCGCCTTCCTGTTCAGAGCAACCGCCAGCAGACCGTATATGGTATCCGTGGGAAAGCATACTATACCACCACCTGCGAGGACTTCAGCGGTTTCTGAGAAAGCTTCCTGGTTCAGTGGCAACACCCTCATACCTGTATGAACTCCGCAACCCTTTCCAAATCTGGCGGAAGGGTTACCGGCTGTTCGCAGACCTTTATGGCAGTGTCGGGGTCTTTGAGACCGTTTCCCGTAAGGGTGCAGACCACCACCTCACCACCCCTGAAAAATCCCTCTCTTGTAAGCTTTATAAGCCCTGCAACAGAGGCGGCAGAAGCAGGCTCGCAGAATATGCCCTCCCTCGAGGCCGTCAGCTTGTAGGCATGAAGTATTTCCTCATCACTGACCGCATCTATCAATCCGCCAGATTCACGAACCGCCTGAAGGGCTGGTTGCCAGCTGTAAGGGTTTCCTATCCTTATGGCGGTTGCTATGGTCTGTGGGTTCTTTATGGGGTAGCCCTTTACTATGGGCGCAGAGCCTTCCGCCTGCCAGCCCATCATCCTTGGCAGCTCCGTAATCTTCCCTGCTTTGTGGTATTCCTTATATCCTTTCCAGTAGGCGGTTATGTTGCCCGCATTTCCCACAGGGATGAAGTGATAGTCCGGAGCCCTGCCAAGGGCATCGCACACTTCAAAGGCTCCCGTTTTCTGCCCCTCTATCCTGAAGGGATTTACAGAGTTGACGATTTCCACTGGCAATAGCTCCCCTATTTTTCTTACTATATAGAGGGCATCGTCAAAGTTTCCCTGAATGGCTATAACCCTCGCACCATATATAACGGCCTGAGAGAGTTTTCCAAGGGCAACTGCACCCTTAGGAAGTAATACAAAGGCTTTCAGACCTGCCTTTGCAGCGTAGGCAGCTGCTGAAGCTGAGGTGTTGCCCGTTGAGGCGCATATAACAGCTCTTTTCCCGGCCTCCACAGCCTTTGAGATGGCAACGGTCATCCCCCTGTCCTTGAAAGAACCCGTGGGATTTAGGCCCTCATACTTTAGGAATATCTCCCCCCTGAAGCCAATAGCTTTTGCAAGGTTTTCTGCATGAATTAACGGAGTATTTCCCTCGCACAGTGTTATCACGGGCGTGCTTTCACCTACGGGCAGGAACTCCCTGTATCTGTGTATTATGCCTCGCCAGTAGCTCATAACTCTGAGGGAAATATTATAATTTAATACCTGCAGGGGGTGTGGCGGAACTGGCAGACGCAGCGGACTTAAAATCCGCCGGCCCAAAGCCGTGAGGGTTCGAGTCCCTCCACCCCCACACAGGACCATGATACTGAGCGACAAAAGCATAAAGGAGCTCATAAGAGAAGGCAGGTTAATGGTAGAGCCCTACAGGGAGGAGAACGTGCAGGCATCCTCTGTGGACCTTACTCTGGGTGGGGAGGTACTTTTCTACAGGTCAGAATGCATAGACCTCAGGAGCCCACACATACCCGTGGAAAAGCTGAGCATTCCTGAAGAGGGCTTTCTCATACCCCCAAAGGCTTTTCTGCTCGCCACCACAGAAGAATACATTAAACTTCCCGAGGACATAACTGCCTTCGTGGAGGGCAGGTCTTCTCTTGGCAGGCTTGGGCTCTTTATAGAGAATGCAGGCTGGGTGGACGCAGGTTTTGAAGGACAGATAACCCTTGAGCTATACAACGCCAACAACTGTCCCATACGCATATACAGGGGCGTTCGTATATGCCAGATTGTGCTTGCGAGGCTAGACCAGAGAGCAGAGAAACCTTACAGGGGCAAGTATCAGGGGCAGAAGGGTGCTACCCCTTCAAGGGTTTATATGGATTTTTATTCATAAAGCTGGTCAATGGGCTTCCTGCCCGCAAAGCCTTCATCTAGCTCGTGCCAGAACATGAGGGTATCCTCATCCTCCTTCCAGCAGAGCCATATGTAGCGGTTCTGATGAAAAGACAGAAAGTCCACCAGTATGGGGTCCACACCCTTTATAACGCCACCCAGAGCCTCTATCTTCTGGAAGAGCCGTCTTATGTCCATGTCAAGGTCATTTATATGGCTCTGCAAGTAGAGCTTTTCAAGCTCATCCCCTTCTTCTTCAAGTTTTGCCACACAGGAATAGAGCTCTTCCCTCTTTAAGTTTATTTCCTCAACTATGGGCTTTATGACCGCTATAAGGTCTCTTGCAGTATCAATGTCAAAGACTTTCATGGCTGATAAATTTAGTGCAAAAACACAGTAGAGCAACAGTTTGGTGATACCACCGGGTTCAATCCCAGACTCTTTGCGTATGTGAAAATACCTTCCGCCGGAAAGGTTATGCCATTCACTCCCGCATGAAGGGCGTATAGGTCAAGCCTTACCCTTTCCTGACCTGCAGGCCTTGCACATCCCACTACCACAGGTCTTTTTGGAAGAGCTTTTCTTGCATGAAGCAGAACTTTTGCACTCTCCTCAGGCTTTGGTGGAGGAAGAAGCTGGAAGCGAGCCTTCCCGTAGTAGGGCATAACAACCACGATAACAAGGGCTGATGGGTCAAACTGGGCAATCATGTCTATGGCTCTGTATTCACCCCTTATCTGTCCGTAGTGTAGCCCTATTATCACATGAGGAACTATGTTGTGGCCTGCTTCCTTAAGAAGCCTGAGGGACTCCTCATAATCTTTTGTGCTCTTGTGGGGCAGTTTGTAGACCTCTGCTATGGTCTGGTCGTCTCCTATTATATCAAGGAGGACCGCATCCACCTGAGCCTCTCTCAGTCCCTCTGCAAGCTCTCTGTCAACTAAACCCACATGACAGCTCACAAACATACCCAGCTCTTCCCTTATCCTCTTCATAGTATTTAAAAAAGGATAGAGCTCCACCACACCATCCCTGTTAGAACCTCCGGATATGAGAAGTCCATCGACTCCTTTATCCTTGAGCTCGTTTGCCACTTTCCAGAGCTCCTCAGGGCTTGTGGCAGGTATCATGTGCCAGAGTATCTTTGAGGCACAGTGGTCACACATGAGCTCGCAGTTTTTGCCAGTTATGGATATGTCCACAAACTTTGGACCAGTCTTTATAGAAAAGTCTTCCACCTCGTAGTGCTTAAAACCGGGGCTGTGAAAGTGTATATCTCTGCCAAAATTTTTCAACCTTAGCTCAAAGCCCTCAGAGAGCTCCTCAAGGAGGCTTGTGTCAAGCTCTACATCTTCAAGGGAGGGGTGGGTCGCTCCACCCCTGAAGTTCATTATCCGCACTTTATACCCTTCTCGTTGATAACCTTTGTAAGGGCATCCACAGCGGCCTGGCCTTTCAGAAGGCTGTTGACCTCTTCAGGGTTTGTGGGCTTTATTTTTGCTATCCATCCAGCACCATAAGGGTCGTCATTGGCAAGTGCGGGGTTGCCCTTGAGGGCCTCATTTACTTCCACCACCTCTCCCGTGAGGGGAGTAGGCACTGGTCCAACCCATTTACCACTCTCAATGGTTGCGATGCTCTTGCGTCTTTCTATGACCTTTCCAGCCTTCTTGGGCGTATAGGCCACAAGCCTTCCTGCCATGGCCGCTGCCACGGAGGTCAGACCCACCGTGTAAGTGCCATCCCCGTTGTCCTTTGCCCAGGTGAAGGCGTTTGCCTCCGGGTCCACGTCATAGAGAAGGTCCTCAGGTATGTTGCAGCCGTTGACTGTTGCCATGCTTTACCCTCCTTTATAGAAATTTTAAAAGGTTAGCACCTTATCAGCTTCCATTGCCCTGAGGGCAAACTCGCTGGCTGGAAATACCCCATCCAGCTCCGGTATAAGGTCCTCGGGCTTGTAGCCCAGTGAGTCTATCGCCTGCTTGCAGGAGTAGAACTTAACCCCCGCCTGCTTGGCATCCTTCATAAAGTCATAAACACTTTTTAGCTTTTTACCGTTTGGAGAAAGGCAGTTGGGTTCGGCCGGAAGTATCCTCTCTGCAACACCCTTCTTGAGAAGCCTTGTGCCGTCCATGTTGAAAAACACCTCCACCTCCGCCTCGTTGGCGGCCATGAGGGCTGCAATATAAAATGGTGATGCACATCTCCAGGGAGTTCTCGGACCGCTTGTCATGAGAATTATTACCTTCATGCCTCCACAGCCCTCCTGGCTTCAGCCTCCTCAGGGACACCCACAAAGGCAAGCTTACCATCTATTATGGTGGAGGGGACAGCTCTTACTATGAGCTTTTTTGCCCACATTCTGCCCTCCGGCTGTGCCACATCAAGCACCTCGTATTTAAAGCCATACTCTGCCTGAAGCTTCCTCCAGAGGGCATCTGCATCGGGGCACGTGGCACACCACTGTGAAACAAGCAGGATAACATGCTTATCTCTCGCTGCCATCATGTGCACCTCATACAGATTATATCCCATTCATCAATGTATTTTCTCATTTCTTCTATGGCATCTCTGCCATAGAGGAGGTCTTTTATGTCCCTATGAAGGTCAAGTGGTTTCATCTTCACAATCCAGCCTTCCCCATAAGGGTCGTAATTTATTATATCGGGCTGCTCCAGCACCTTTTCGTTTCTCTCCACCACCTCGCCCTCAACAAGGGCGTTTATAGGACCCGCCCATTTGCCACTTTCAAGGGATGCCACAGGCTTCCCTTTCTGCACCACCTTACCCACATTCTTTATACGGGCGTGCAGGAGCCTTCCAGCCCTGACCTGACCAACATCCGTAAGGCCCATGGTAACAGTTCCATCTTCGTTCACCTTCAACCAGGTCTGTGTCTCTATCTCGTAATAAAGGTCAAGGGGAACAACACACCCATTGTATTCCCATTCTCTTTCGCTTTCCAACCCCTGCACCACGCCCATGCTCTACTCCTATGCAAGTCCGAGCTTTTTGAGAACAGGGATAGGGTCTGAAAGGTTGTCCTTAAGCTTTACATCACCCACACTGTAGCCAAAGGCAAGCCCGAGGAGCTGCGTAAAGTATGCGGCAGGCACATCCACATCCGGCACACCCTTCATCATGAGCCTGTGGCGATACATCTCAAGTGATGCATGACATAGAGGACATTCTGTGGCTATTATGTCCGCACCGTTGCGTTTTGCGGTCTGTAGTATCATCATCACGAACTTCTCTGAGACCAATTCATCAGAGAGGGAGTGAGGTCCTCCACAGCACTGCGTGTGCATGGGCTCAAACTCTACGCTTGTGGCACCTGCGGCTTCGAGAAGGGCATTCATGTAATATGGATGTTCGTCGTCATCTGCCGTCTCCCTTTTCCTTGGTCTTGCCTCCTCATCCTGACCGCCTGCGTGGGCATAGGTTCTTGCGTAGAAGTGAGGCCTTGTGTAGAGACATCCGTAGTAGTTGGCAACCTTAAGGCCCCTGAGGGGCTTTCTTGTCCTCTCCTTCACCTTCTGTGGCCCCGCTTCGTGGTAGAACCACTCCAGTATGTGGTAGGTCTGGGGTATCTGGTCAAGGGGGTCCACACCACCCTCTCTCAGAAGGGCATTGACCCTGTCATAGACAGCTCTATCCGTTTCAAGAAAGTATTCTGCCCTCTGAAGGGAAAAGGAGCATCCGTTGCAGGGAGCCACTATTACATTGTGGCCCTGTCTTCTTGCAAGAGACATGTTTCTGGCATTCAGGAGCATGGTGCCCATAAAGGTCACGTTCTTGGACTCCATGGCACCACAGCAGTTGTAGTCTTCAAGGTAGTCAAGCTCAAGGCCGAGCTCCTTTGCCACTATTCTTGTAGATACATCATAAGACCTTGCTGCACCTTCAAGGGAACAGCCAGGATAGTATGCAACTCTTTTACCTATCACACCCATGTTAAACCTCCTTAGTGTAATGCACCTTCTTCCTGCATCACTTTGCGCAGGACCTGCTTGAACTTGCTCCAGTTCTTTGTTCTTGGATGGAAGAGCATGTGCTTGGCGTTCAGGACCAGGAAGCCTATGTTCATGGATTTGAGGGGCTTTACAGTTAACTGCTTTAGCCACTCTGGAGTTTCACCTATGAAGGGTATGGGCTTTTTGAGTATGGGGTCTTTGAAAACCCTGTATCCCTGCTTTTCTATCCATCCAAAGAGCAACTCTCCATCCTCTATCCTTCCATATTCAAGAACGGACTCGGTGAAGAACTTGTCAAACTTCTTGGAGGGATATTCCTCCACAAGCCCCTTCTTCGCCATCGCTCTGAGTATTGCCTTGAGCACCTCCTCAACGAGCACACCCTTTGGACATCTGTGCGTGCATTTGTGGCAGGAGACACACCTCCACATAACATCCGCACGCTTCTGAAGCTCATCTATCATACCCAGCCTTGCAAGGTATATGAAGTGTCTTGGATTGTATCTCTCATCCCAGTAGTTGTGGACGGGGCAAGAGGCAGTGCAGTAGGAGCACTGGTAGCACTGGGTTATGGTTTTGCCATCGGGAGAATTCATAACATCCTTGGCAAAGTCAAGGTCATAATCGTTTATCACCCTGGGGAGGATTATCAGGTTCCAGTCCCCAGAGACATCAACGCCGTCAATAACAAGCCTTTCTTTCCTCAAAATTCTCTCCGGCTCTACAAGGCTACGCTCGTGTATTGCCATGGTTATACCTCCAGAAGGTCTTCATTTCTT
Organism: Aquificaceae bacterium; assembly: GCA_037481935.1. Lineage (NCBI taxonomy): Bacteria > Pseudomonadati > Aquificota > Aquificia > Aquificales > Aquificaceae > Aquificaceae bacterium. Next base: position 14,756 of record JBBFKQ010000009.1, read on the forward strand.
ATAACACCAAGCAGTCTTCTTGCCATAACCCCGGCAGGGGGGAAGAAGCCCTTGGCACTGTGCATGGTGGACAGGGTCATGTAGTCCACATAGGTGGCGTATATCATGGCAAGGAATATGTCCACAAAGAGATACCCCTTTACCTTTATACCAAAGTCCAGAAGCTTTTCCTGAACCTGCTTGTATATGAGCTCAAACTCCTCGTAAGTTTCCCCATACATGCTCCTCTTTGGGGGCTCTTCCTTTAGAAAGACCACCGCACCACTCTCGCTCTCTGGGTCCCATATCCAGCTTGTCCACAGCACATACTGCTCAGGAAAGGTAAAGTGAAGTATCTCACTGGCTATATCCCTTGCAGACTTCCTGTCCACACCCCTTATCTCTTTTACAAACTTCTCCACCCTCTCTTCCCAGCTCTGAGCCTTTCCGTAGAGGAGGTCGCTTATGGCTCTTTTGAGCCTGTCAATGCCCGTTTCTTGGATTATCTTCTGCCTTTTTCTTCTTGCGGGGAATATCTTTTCCAGAATTAGGTCAATGTCCTCCTCTGTAAGGGATGGGAGCCTCTCCTTGCTGAAAGCCTGCTGGAAGAGGAGGGATTTGGCGAGGAGGTCCTTGTAAAATTCCTGAACGAAGTCCTCGCCTTCTCCCAGTATCTTTATCAGGTAGTCCCTGACAAGAAAGTCATCAAGAATGACAGGCTTCTTCATACCATCACCTTTGCACCCAGGAATGCTGCCGCCTCCGCAGCTGCTGCCTCACCTTCGGAGAAGGAAGACTCTATGTCTATGGGACCCTTACAGGCACCTGCTATGAAAATGCCTGGCTTGTTGGATATGATGTTGGAGCCAGACTCTTCAGAGGGTATGAGGAACTGGCTATCAGGGTCCTGGGCAAGCCCCAGAATCTTGGCGACCTTCTTGGTTCCGGGGGATGGCTCCATTCCAAGCACAAGCACCACAAGGTCCATGGGAACCTCTGCAGGTCTCTGAACTATGGTGTCCTCATGCTTTACCCTGAGCCTTCCGTCTGCAGGGCTGTATGTGATTTCCGCAATCCTTCCCCTCACATACCTGACACCAAACTGCTCCTGAGGAGCCCAGTAGAAGGGGTATTCCCATGTGCCGTAGGTTCTCACGTCCATGTAATAACAGAAAACGTCCACATCAGGGTAGTGCTCCCTTATTTCCATACCCTGAAGACCAGACAGTGCACAACCATACCTGCAGCAGTGAACGTTGGTCACACCCAGCTGTCTGTCCCTTGAGCCCACACAGAAAACAAAAGCAACCCTTCTTGGAAGCTGTCCGTTGGAGGGTCTGTAGAGCTTGCCTTCCTGAGAGAACATCCTTTCAAGCTCAAGGTTCGTTATAACATCTGGATACAGCCCGTAGCCGAGCTCACCTTTCCTTCTTGGGTCAAAGTGCTCAAAGCCGGTGGCAACCACTATGGCACCCACCTCATGCTTTTCTCCGTTGGAGAGGGTCACCCTGTATTCTCCGGGCTCGCCTTCGCAGGCGGTCAGCTCCGTGTTGAGAAGAACCTTCACATTGGGGTTTTGCTCCACATCCTTTATGTAAGGACCTATCACCTGGGAGGGTTTTAGCTTTCTGGGGATTAAGGTGTGGTAGTGGTTTTTGATAGGATTCCCACCCAGCTGACTGTCCTTTTCCACCAAGATAGTGGATACTCCGAGCCTTCCCAGAGTTCTGGCCGCCGCGAGTCCTGCAGGACCACCTCCAACTACCAGCACGCTCTTAGCCATGTTAAACCTCCTTTAGTTGTTCTTATGGGGGCAGAGCCCCCAGAGAAAGCTTAGGACTTGAAAAGTGGCATGTTTGCAGTTGCAGAAGCCTTTGGCTTACCTGTGGAAGTCCTGCTGTAAGGCTCATAAAGGTCGTATTCCTTGAAGAATTCCATGAGCTCGTCGTATTTACCGGCCTTTTCCAGGTCTGCTATGTATTTGACGGTGTCTTCCCACTCTTTCCTGAGCTCTCTCCAGTTGGTTATTCCCATTTTCTCAAGGAGTCTCTCGTAATCGGAGCAGTTCCAGTATAGCTGGACTATCTTGAAGGGATGTGCACCGCAGGCGAGGGCTGCAAACATAACGTCAGACATGACTGCCACAGGGTGATACATGCCATGGGCCTTTCCTATCCACTGGTTCTTCTCAAAGGTGGTGGTGCAACCCGTGTCATGGGTCACTATGAGGTCTGCCTTTATCTCCTCTGCGATAACTTTGAGCTTCCTCTGTATGGCAAAGGACCTGGTAAACTCCCTCTCGGTCAGTATGTGCCTGAAGCCAAAGCCACAGCAGTCATACCATGTGGAATAGTCCACCACCTGCGCACCAAGGGCTTTGACAACCGCCGCAGATGCTGCAGGCCTCTGTCCGTTGTAAACCTCCGGGTCATAGGGGTAGTCGTCAGCAATCATCTTGTAGGTGTGGCAGGCGTTGTGGATGGCAACCCTTACGTTGGAAACATCTATGCCCTTTGGCTTACCCTCCTTCTGGTAGAGGTCTGCAATCTTGTATCTCATGGCGTGAACCCATTCGGAGTAGTGGACCACCTCCTGGGGTATAACTATTCTCCCATCCTCTGTGAGCCTTCCGAGCTTTTTCAGGATTGGCTTTACGGCGTCTCTGAGCTCCTTGTTCATTATAAGCTGTTCTCTCGTTTCCTTGTATGAACCAAAAGAGGTTCCGCAATGAATGAGGGGATAGTATCCGGTCTTCCATGCCTGGTGCATATTTCTGAGCCATACCGCCGCAAGGGCAACAGGGTTGGAAGTGCCAGAGCCGTGATAGTTCCATGCGGTGCATGAGGTCTGGTGAGGTTCATTCAGGTAGTCAAGTCCGAACTTGTTCATGAACCAAAAAACAGAGGCAGGATATCCGGGTATGTTTCCGCACTGACCACAGGACTTGTGATGCCAGAGCTTATTGGTAGGGATGGTTTTTATCCTTCCTGTCCTTGTGAAGACCTCTATGGGCTGGTGCTCTTCGGTTATCCTGTGTATGAGTATTTCGCCCTTTGCCTCAAGCTCTTCCATCATCTCAAAGATGTGGTCGTAGTGGGCGCTGTATTCTTTGAGTGGGAAGGGGGGCTGTTCTGGATATCTCAGAAGACCTCCCGGGCTGTTATGTCCAAAGCCATGTTTTGCCATGATTACACCTCCTTAGGTTTTTTCGGGGCATCAACCCCTTTGATTAGCTTACTCTTCTTCCTCATAAAGCTCCTCATACCTTTCCTCGTTTTCCTCCACAATGTCCATTATGACGTTGTAGAGGTTGGGGTCGAGCTTTTCCAGCATTTCAAATATACCCGTCTCTCTCCATATGGTATACATCTCCACTGCCGTCTCAAGGGATACTTCCCATGCGGTCTTTACAGACTTACCCACATCAAAGGGTATGGCAAGCCTTTTGGCTCTGAGGTTTTCCATGTTGTCTGCCATCTTTGGACCCCAGTCGGGGAAGAAGTCGGGCTGGAGCATGTCTGCAGAGAGCTGGTTTCCTGTGGTCATGACTTTGAGAAGCACCCTTCCGTAGGGCTTGAGGAGGTCTTTGGTTGCCTCAAAAGCGTTACGCACCGCCACTTCTCTCATTATTGCTACAAGACCACCTGGGTTGTTCACAAAGGGGCACCTTATCCAGCAGGTAAAGCACTGAGAGCATGCCCAGATGTATTCGTGCATCATATCATACAGGACTTCCACATCCTCTTCCAGAAACCTCTGCACTATTTCTCTGGGAGAGTAATCAAAGAACCTGTTGGAAGGACAGGATGCGGTGCATACGCCACAGTTAAGACAGCCAAAGATGTATTCCTTAAAACGAAAGTCAGACTTTACCTCCTCCACTATACGGACCTTTTCCTCCCAAGGCACTGCCTTGGTTTTCTCCGATATGGGGAGGTTATATCCATAAATATGTCCATCCATGGTAAACCTCCTTAAGGTTTCTTCCTTCTATAAAGGTATTATGCACATGATAAAAGTCAATTAAATTTTGCTTATGTATATATAAGGATAAACTTATGAGTGCATACTCAAAAAAGGGGGAGGTGGAAACAGAATTAAAGGGTGAGAACTGCATACTCGCCGCTCATGAGCTTGTCAAGAAAGGCTGCACCACCTATTATGCCATCGCAGAGTTCCGGGTTCACATCTTCTTTTTTGTATATTTCCGTCAGGTCAAGGGATGGCACGCAAAGGTATATCTTCACACCAGCATCCTTTGCCATCTTTATGAAGTCATAGATGGTCTGTTCCACCCCTGGACGAACCTTTACCTTTTTGGCATTGTCTCTCATAAGCAGAAAGCCAGCTTCTGAGGTTATAACCATCTCAACCTCGTAGTCCATGGTGGTGGCGGCGGTGGCAAGGAAGAAGGGAGCACCCGCCTGTGGGTTTATAAGCTCGCCGGTGGTCGGCTCTGCCCTTTCAAAGAAGGGCACCGTCAGGATGTAGAAGAGCACTTTCTCGTATGCCATATCTATCCTCCTTAGACGAAGATTATCATGGGCTTGTCTGCCTCAAGCACGTAGTTCATGAAGGTGGCAGCGCCTGCGGGTGGCTCAAGACCTTCTATGAGGTCTTCATATTTATATCCAAAAAGCTCCATGGTCATCTGACAGGGTATGAGCTTTACCTCCGCTTCCTTGCAGACCTCTACAAGCTCAGGTATGTCCGCCACACCGTGCTCTTTTATGGTCTTTTTCATCATAAAACTCATGAGGTCTGTCATTCCAGGAATTACGCCCATAATCTGAGGAGGTCCTGGAAATATGGAAGATATGGCATTTGTTACGGGGTTCTGCATGGAGGGAGGGAAAGCCATTGGCATGGCGGGGTTCCCTATGGGTGCAATCTTGAGTTCGTGCATCTTCTTCCTGTGTATGATGTTTAGACCGTAAAAGGTAAAGAATATTGCCGTCTCTATGCCAAGGGAGGCTGCGGTTGAGGCAAGGATAAGGGGTGGGTATGCCATGTCGAGGGTGCCCTTTGTGGCTATTATGGCAAGTCTTTCTGTAACCATATGTTTCCCTCCTTATTTCTTCTTGAGGTAGAAGATTATCTTTCCTCCCTCTTCCACCGTTTCAAGAAGCTGATGTCCCGTTCTGTTGCAGAAGGCTGGTATGTCAGCCTTTGCCCCCGGGTCTGTGGTTATAACTTCAAGTATCTGTCCAGATTGAAGCTCCTCAATAGCCTTTTTTGTTTTGAGAACTGGAAGAGGACAGTTAAGACCAGATGCGTCAAGGGTCTTATCTGGTGTTATGGTTGCCATTTTAAACACCTCCTGTGTAAGATTATCCTCATATTATAAGTCTCGCATAGAGTGTATGCCATTAGTAATTATGATAAAGATTATAAGTTTTCCTTATATCAGTGCGTGAGCCAGAGCACATCAGATATGAGGCATGCTCCTCCAACCTTTTTCAGTAGCGGTCTCAGACTCTCCGCTATCTTCTGTGCCACCTCTTCGGAGCATACTGTAAACACATAGCTGTTTTTGAACACGTCTGTAAGCTCATCGCCTGCCATTATACCCCTTTCTCCCTTTCCCAGGGCATCCTTTATAACCGTATAACCGGAAACTCCTGCCTTCTCCAGCACATCAAGCACCCTGCTAAGGTATATGCTGTCAATCACCACCTCAACCTTTTTCATAGGCTTCATCTTCTTACCCCCATAGATGGTTTATTAGAAAGTAATATAGTGGTATGCCTACTGCTATGTTAAAGGGGAAAGTTATGGCAAGGGACATGGTAACATAAAGGCTGGGGTTTGCCTCGGGCACCGATAGCCTCATGGCGGCGGGAACTGCTATGTAAGAAGCACTTGCACACAGGATGGAAAACATAAAGGCATCCCCCTTTGCCAGACCAAAGGTTTTCGCAAGAAATATTCCCACAAGGGCGTTGAACACAGGAAGAAGCACACCAAAGGCTATGAGGAAAAGCCCAACTTTTCTAATCTCACCAATCCTGCGACCGGCCACTATACCCATATCAAGCAAGAAAAAGGCAAGCATGCCCTTAAACAGGACTCCAAACAGCGGATCCATGGCTTTCCAGCCCTTTTCACCTGTGAGAAAGCCTATAAGAAGGGTTCCCATGAGTATGTAGACAGAGGGGTTGAGAAAGGCTTCTCTCAGAACCTCACCCCAGTTTACCCCCGTGTTGCTGTTTCTTCTGGCAAAGAGAGTAAGAAGCACAAGTCCTATGACTATGGCGGGGGACTCCATAAGGGTCATGGCGGCCACCATGTAGCCACCATAGCTCTGCCCGAGGCTGTTTAGAAAAGAACCAGCGGTAATGAAGGTAACCGCACTTATGGAGCCGTAAGTGGCCGCTATGGCAACGGCGTTGTAAACATCAAGCCTTAGCCTGAGAATGAAAAAGGCGTATACGGGCACTGCAACCGCCATGAACATGGCAAGCAGGAGCACTTTGAGCACTTCAAAGGTTATGCCGCTCTTGGAAAGTTCGTAGCCACCATGAAGACCTATTGCTATAAGAAGATAAAGGGAAAAGAGCTTTGGTAGAGGCTGTGGCACTTCAAGCTCTGTCCTGAGGAGGATGGCACCAAGCCCGAGGAGGAACATGAGAACAGGCGGATTGAGTATGTTCTGCAAAAGCAGTTCAAAACCCATCTTTTACCCTCCAGAAAATTAGTTTTCTATAAGCACCAGAAAGGAGGGCCCGTCGTAGCCTTTGACTTCTATCGGGTTATCTATGTATCCAAAGGAATAGTTTACCGCAACGGGGAAAGGATAGTGCTTTAGCCTAACTATTCCCTTTGCCCTTATTATGTTCTCAGGCAGGCTTTTTAATCTCTTTTCAAGCTCTTCGTAATCCACGGGTTCAATCAGGTTTATAACTCTATGGTGGTGACTGTGCCCATGTTCTGTGGCTATGTTCTTGAGCTCAGGAATCGTATATGCACCTGAGAATACTTCCTCAGGAAGCCTGCCGTATACTGCTCTATAGAGTCTCACCCTTGTGTAGAAGGGTTCTCCCGTAAAAGAGTTAACCGGTCTGTAAAGCCTCCAGATATCCAGCACTTCCCTTTCTATCTCCAATACTCTTTTTTCTTCCACCAGGTCTGTTTTGTTCAGCACTATCACGTTTGAACCGCCTATCTGATACCTTGCAGTGCTATCTTCCCTGTACTTTTCAAAGCTCCAGCAGTCTACAAGGCAAATAACTCCATCCACGCTGCAACCCAGTGCCTGAAGGCTCAGGATTATGGGAAAGGGCACCGCCCCACCAGAGGTCTCCACCAAAAGCAGCTGGGGGTCATACTTTTCTCTTATTTCCTTAATTGCCTTCTCAAACTCAGAATGAAGGGAACAGCATATGCAGCCCTCTGGAAGCTCAAGCACCTCAGAGTATGCATTTTTGAGGACCTTACCGTCCACACCCACCTCACCCAGTTCGTTAACTATGACCGCCACCCTTTTTCCCTGAAAATGCTCCCTCGCTGAATTGACAAGAAGGGTAGTCTTACCACTTCCAAGAAATCCGGTTATTACAAAGGCAGGGAGCATTTTACTCTCCGCCGTATTCCACAGAGTCTATCTCCTCCATGAACTGCTGTATCTGAAAGGTAACAAGACCTGCAAGGTCTTTTACATCCTTCTCCCAATACATGGGGTCAATGTCTATCTCCTTTTCATACACATCGTGCCCCTCTACCACATACTTCACCCTGAGGTAGGGATAGCTCTTGACCTCACAGCCCTGGTCCACTTCATTGGGAAAGCACAGCTCAATGTCAAGGTCGGGGTTTGCCATACTCTTCTTAACTTCTTCCGCAAGAAGGTTAAACTTGTCCTCTAAGTTCATACTCCACCTCCTCAATCTCCGGCGGTTACCATGACCATTTCTATGCAGTTTCTCTTAAGAAGGTCGGAACACACATAAACGCATATGGCACATCCCTTACATCTTGAGTAGTTTACCCATGCCACATGCTTGGAGTCATGATACATGAGAGTGTTGGGTTCTGGACAGAAGAGCACGCACTGTTTGCAGTTATACTTAGCACAGTCCGCTTCCTTTACATCTGCCACATAGTACATACCTGCCTTGCCTCCTTATAGATTAATTTAACCCGTAAGAGCTTCTTCTTCCACCCAGCCCCTTTCCTCCGCTATCTTGAAGGCTTCCCTTATGACCTGCATGTTCTTTTCAAGAAGCTCCATCTTTTTCTTGAACTTCTTCTCTATGGCGCTGTCAAGGGCGGTGGTTCCACCAGAAGCCACAAAGGTATTTCCGAGGAACCTTTCTCTTACTGCCTGCTCAATATGTTCAAAGCCCACGATTCGGGTTATTCCGAAAAAGAGACCTATCATTGCCATATTAGTGGCAAGTTCTGTGCCGGCTATGTCCAGAGCTATCTTTGTTGCGGGGAACATGTAGACCCTTGTGTTCAGGTCGCTCAGTATCTTCCAGTCTTCTTCAGGTATTATATCCACATCTGTGTTTATTATGGCAAGGCCATTTTCCTTAAGTCCTGAATAGAAGGGCATGGTGTAGGACTTTCCATGGGTTATGACCTGGGGATGATAAATCATTATAACATTGGGATAGACCACCTCACCCACCTCATAGATGGGCTGGTCGGAGACCCTCACGTAGGCTTCCACAGGTGCCATTCTCTTTTCAGAGCCAAAGAAGGGAACAAGGGTGGCATATTTGCCAGCCGCAGACATGGCATTACCAAGTATGTGGGCGGAGGTAACCACCCCCTGCCCACCGACGCCTGCTATGCGTATGTTATACCTTTTCATGCTTTAACCTCCTCGGGCTTCCTTTCAATCTCTTCAAAGAACTCCTTAACCTCCTCCGTCATCCATTCATAAAAGCCAAAGTCCTGCTTTTCCCTCTTCCTGGCATCCTCAAGAACCTTCTCAGTGGGTATGGAATACTCTATGTTGCAGGAAGTGTAGGCATGTATGAAGGTAGGCCCAAAGTGCCTTGCGGCGAGGATTGCCCTCCTCACGGTTTTTGCGATTCTCTTGGGATTTGTGGGAGAAAGCTTTGCCACATAGACACAGCCTGCGGTCTTGGCAAGCTCCACTGCGTTTATCTTGTCAAACTGCTTTCCTTTTGGAGCCATCTTGAGCTGAACGCCCTTTGGAGACATACCACTCTCCTGACCTCCCGTGTTTCCATAGACCTCGTTGTCCACCATAATGGTGGTAAACTTCTCCCTTCTGAACCAGGAGTGCATGGTCATACCAAAGCCTATGTCAATCAGTCCTCCATCACCAGCTATGACCACCACATCCTTTTCCTTGTCGGGGAACCTTATACTGAGGGCCCTCTTGAGACCTGAGGCAACCGCATTGGTGTCTCCGTAGTTTCCGTATATGAAGGGGACCGCCGCCTGAGAGAGGGAAAGCCTTGCGCATCCGGCGGTGCCTATGACTATGGTGTCCTCTGGCTTTGGAAGTGCTGCATAGAAGACCCTTATGAAGTAAGCCATGAAGCACCCTGCACACATGGGGTGCTCTTCCACCAACTCCTTGAACTGTCCCAGCTGCTGGACGTCTATCTCTTTTCCAAACTGCCCGTACTGGACCAGGTCCACGTAGTCTTTGGGCATATATTTCTCAAAGCCTGGTGAAATTCTTACATACTCCAGACCCATCTTTACACCTCCTTGAAGTTTTTATACAACAACCTTCTTTTCCTTCTTTATACCAAGGGCCTGATAGATCTTTTCCATTATGAGCTCCACCGGCAGCGTCATACCACCGTAGACCCTTGGTCCGCCTATCACGCTGTCACTGTTGGGAATGGCAGCCTTTACCTCCTTGGCAAGCCATCCCACTATGTTGTGCTCTGGCACTATTATAGCCTTTGCCTTTGAAAGCACCTGTCTTATCTCCTTCTCCGGGAAGGGTCTTATGGACTTGACCTTTACAAGACCCACATTGAGACCCTCAAGCTGGGCATAACGCACCGCTTCCCTTCCCTGAGCGGCAGCACAACCGGAGGCAACCACAAAGACCTCTGCGTCCGGGTTTATCACCTCTATGGGTCCTCCAAGGTATTTGTATATATATTTCATAGCCCTTATGTTGGAAGCCCATATCTCCTGCTGCCAGACCGCATGTATAAGATAGCTCATGAAGTTGGACTTCTGGACTGGAGCATCCCTCTGTATCCTTGCTGGTGGTATCTCACAGTCTGTGGGAGGCACTGGTGCCTTGTAGGGGTCTCTGGGGGGCAGTTTCATGTCCTCGGGGGTCATGTTCACGTAGCCTTTGGCGTGGGTGACAAAGAAGCCCTCGGTGCAGACGGCTATAGGTATGTAAACATCAACCATCTCAGATATGATAAAGCTGGCAAGGGTGAAATCAAAAACATCCTGCTGATTTTCTGCGTGCAGGACAACCATACCGCAGTTGAGAAGGTAAGAAATCTCCACATTGTCAGGCTGTATGGAAAGAGGAGCGTTTACAACCCTTGTAAGAACACCAAGCACCGCAGGTATCCTGTGACCGGGCCAGGAAGCTATGGCTTCAAGACCCCTGAGAAGTCCGGGACCGGATGTGGCGGAAAATGCCCTTGCACCACCCCTCACTGCACCCGCTATGGCGGACATGGCACCGTATTCTTCCTCAGCCCTGTAGTAGTCCTTTATGTATCCCTGTGCCCATATATCACCCACAAGGTGCATGACCTCAGACTGGGGGGTGATTGGGTATGCTATGGCAACATCCACGTTGGCACGCTTGACTGCCTCAGCCATCGCCTGGGCACCGGTGATGAACTTTCTTTCTCTCGGTGCCTCTAAAAGAAGGTAATCTGCATCTACAACTCTCTGTTCTGGCATGACACTACCTCCGTTTTTATTCGCTTTCTGTCACATGCTCTCCCCTTCTGGGGATTAAAAGGTAAGAATACTCTCCATAATCCAGAACGGAAAGGGTTTGGTATTCTTCCTTTGGAAGTGAGGGGTTTTCTGGAGGGAGCTTTGGCTCCCACTTTATACCAAGCTCTTCTCTTACCTTAACAAGCACATCTCTGAATCGCCTTATTTCATCTGCATGCTGGTCCCTGAGAGAAACCATGGCATCCTCATGCCCCATCTCTGCACACAGGGCTATGGTAAAGCAGTTTGTCCCAGCCCTTATCATCCTGAGAGAAAGGTTTGCGTAATGGCAGTGGACGCCTACAAATATACAGGCTTCTATCTTGTTGTGAAGTATGGTTAGGTTTGGATGGTTGGGGTTTATCTCGGCCTCGGGGTCTATCTTGGGATACTTTGGTCTATAGTCGGGCATGGGTATTATCCTGCAGTTGGGTATTTCCATAGATAGCTCAAGAACAGCCTTTGCCTTTTCCATGGCTCCGGCGTTCCAGCCCCAGAGAACCAGAGGGCCAGGGAATATGGTGGGGTTTCTCCTTGTGAGCATTGCCTTTGCAGCCTCTCTCATGGCAGTCTCTTCATCCACTATCTTTCCGTAGAGCAGTGCTTTTCCTGGTGGTGGAAGTTCGACACCTTCAAAGGCTGCAGGGGTTGGTATATAGCCAGCGGGTCCTGGCAAAACTTCCATCGGCATGCCTTACCTCCTTATGAATGGGTTATCAAAAAATTAGCATGAGCTTAAAAGCTGTCAAGGGGAATTTATATGATAATAATCATAGCTTTTTCCTCCTCCCCTCATCTCCACGCTCCTTCTCTTTCTCTTCCAGCTCTCTTATCCTTTTATCTCTGAGTTCTTCATATTTTGGACCAACTTTCCTGTAAACTCTGTCCGCTATGAAGATTATTATAAGGAGAAGGGGTAGACCTACAAGGAGCATCAGGAGCAGGAGCTTCCCCAAGAAAAGGAACAGGTTTATCAGGTTTTCCATGTCAGACCACCAGATTGAGAAGTTTGTTCTTTATGTATATCACCTTTTTGACCTCTTTACCATCGAGCCACTGGCTCACTCTCGGGTCTCTGAGAGCAAGCTCTTTCACTGCCGACTCTTCTGCGTTTAACGGCACCCTTACCACTGCCCTCAACTTTCCGTTTACCTGCACCGGAATCTCTATTTCTTCAAGTATAAGGGCCTTCTCGTCTGGCTGTGGAAAGGGGTAAAAGGCCATGAGCCTGTCGTAGCCTAGCCTCTGCCATAGCTCCTCGCATATGTGAGGAGTTATGGGATATAGCATGAAAAGGATAATCTCAAAGGACTCTCTGAGCACCTTGTAGTCCAGACCTTCAGAGGGTTGAAAGTCCTGAAGCACATTCAGAAGCTCCATTATGCTGGCTATGGATGTGTTGAAGGAAAGGTCTTCCATGCTTGAAAGGTATTTCTTGAGAGTCTGGTGGGTCCTGTGTCTTATATCCTTACTTTTTCCCGCAAGGCTCACAAAGTCCTCTCTGCTATACCCAGCTTCTCTCATACCTTCAAGGTGCTGGTGAAAGAGGTTCCAGAGCCTTCTCAGAAACCTGTAGGCACCCTGCACTCCCTCCTCCGTCCATTCAAAGTCCTTTTCCACGGGTCCAGCGAAGAGTATGTAGAGCCTCACCGTGTCTGCTCCGTATTTCTGCACTGCCTCCTCCGGGTCAACGGTATTTCCCTTTGACTTGGACATCTTGGCAGGCTCTCCAATCTCCTGCTCCACAGCCTTCACATAGTCCTCTCTACGCAATCCCAGTGCATCCAGAAGTAGCTGGAAGTTGTCCCCTATGGATATGTTCTTCTGCCTGAGAAAGTCCATAACCTTCATAGAATAATATTAGCATCCCAGGACCGGGAAAGTTATATGGTCTATAATAAACCTATCAGGAGGTTGACATGTTTGAAGGCTTTGAGGAGCTCACAGACAGAGATTTCTATGAAAAGGCAATGGCGGGAGAAAAACCTGCGGTGGTGCTTCTTACAGTGCCAGATAATCCGCAGAATCAGGCCTTTTACGAAAGACTTTTAAAGTTTCAGAAGCTTTACGGGGATAAGATAAACTTTTACTGGCTTGACGTGAGCAAGCACACAAGCGCGGAAGACCTTGGCGTCTTCAGCTTTCCTGCAGTTCTCTACTTCAGGGACACCATGGAGCTGGATAGGCACGACTACACTCCAGAGGAAGAGGATGTGGAAAGGGCAATAAGGAGACTTCTGAGGCTATGAAAATACTCTGGGCTCCCTGGAGAAGCCACTATGTGGAAAAGGTGGATGAGCAGGAGGGATGCTTCCTATGTCAGGCAGCCTCACAGAAGGAAGAAAAGCTGAGAGACTACCTTGTGCTATATAGGGGCACCCGGTCCTTTGTTATATTCAACAAGTATCCCTATAACGCGGGGCATCTCATGATAGCACCTATTGAGCATATAGGTGATTACCTGCTTCTCGATGAGGATACATCTCTTGAGATTCACAGGCTTACCAGAGTATGCCTTATGGCACTCAGGGAGGTGATAAAGCCTCAGGGCTTTAACGTAGGCTACAATCTGGGAAGGGCTGGAGGCGCAGGGCTGGAAACTCACATACACCTGCACATAGTTCCCAGATGGAGCGGTGATACCAACTTTATGGCTTCTGTGGGTGGAGTAAAGGTTATATCTCAGGACCTTTACGAGCTCTACGACAGGATAAAACCCGTCTTTGAAAGGCTGATAAATGCTTGAAGTAAAAAATCTGAACCTGTGGTATGGGGAGAATCATGTTCTGAAGGGTATCAGCTTTGAAGTTAAGGAGGGGGAAGTGCTGTGTATTGTAGGTGAATCTGGGTCTGGGAAAACCACCATACTCTATTCTATAATGGGACTTCTACCAGAGGGGGCCAGGCTCCAGGGTTCAATAAAATTCAGAGGAAAGGAGCTCCTAGGACTGTCCGAGAGGGAATACAGAAGGATAAGAGGAAGACACATATCCATAGTCTTTCAGGAGCCCTCCGTTTACCTTGACCCACTCTTTAAGGTGGGGCTTCAGGTGGAGGAGGCCTATGTAGCCCACTTTGGAAAGTGGGGTGCAAAAGAGAAAGCCCTTGAAGCCCTCAGAAAGGCTGGTATAAAAGATGCAGAAAGAGTATACCAGAGCTATCCACATCATCTCTCTGGAGGGCTAAAGCAGAGGGTGTGCATAGCCATAGCCACCCTTTGCAACCCCGAGCTTGTGCTTGCTGATGAGCCAACCACTGCCCTTGATGTTTCAGTGCAGAGCAGAATACTCAGGCTTTTCAGGGATATGAAGGAGGAGGGCAGGAGTGTAATACTGGTAACTCACGATTTTGGCGTTGTGGCAGAAGTGGCAGACAGGGTTATGGTGTTAAAGGACGGTGTTGTGGTGGAGGAAGGAGATGTCTGGAACATCTTTGACAATCCAAAACATCCATATACAATGGAGCTCCTGAGGGCTATTTAGAGGAAAGGAACTTTTCAAGACCCTGCAGTATCTTTTCTGGAGAGACTTCGTAGGCATTCTTCTGCAGCTGAGACCTTATACTTTCCACTTTTTTGCTCAGGTCTTCGTAGTTCACCGCTTCACCACCAGTAAGCCTCTGAGATATTTCAACGCTGATGCCCTGATTGTTTTCCTCTTTCTCCTGAACCTGCCTCTTTTTCCTCTCCTCAAGCTCCGTTACATTGCCAAGTATTCTCTGAATCTCTACCCTGTCAATCATGAGTATATTATCGGAAAAATTCAGAGTTTTTTCAACATTACCTCCTCACCAGTGTGAACCCCAAGCCTTTCCCTGAGATTATCCATAGGCAAGAATATCTCCATGAGGCGAAAGCTACCGCATACTAAGGCGGGTTTTCCCATCTCAGCCTCAAGGAAGTAAGAAACCACCCTTAACCTCTCGCCCCTGAAGTAGCCCTCCACATACCTGCCGCAGGGAATGTTGGTTATAGCGTTGCCAAAGCTGTCAAAATAAACTATACTTCCGAGGATTTCATCCCCTCTGTCCTCGGGTTCTTGCCACTGCAGTTTAAACCTGTAATCTGTAGGGCTTCCCACCTCTTCTGGAGCTACGCCTCTGCTTAGCCAAGCAGCCACTGGTGCAAACACATCTCTACCGTGAAAGGTCTCGTTTATCCTTGGAAGGGTGAACTTCTCAATCCTGAAAGCCCTTGGTGTTTCCCCTATGCTTCTGAGGGCCAGGTCAAAAAGCCCGTTGTATGGTCCAACAAAGGTATAGCTCCCAGACACAACCACAAGGGGAAGCCTCTCAGAGCCGACGCCCGGGTCTACAACACACAGAAAAATCGTCCCAGCCGGAAAGTAGGAAAAGTGAGCTTTCAGAAGCAGGGCACCGTGGAGTATGTTAAAAGGCTCTACCTGATGGCTCAGGTCAACGAGCTGAACCTCGGGGTTTATACTCAATATTACCCCCTTCATGGCTCCCACAAAGCCATCTTTAAGGCCAAAGTCCGTCAGCATTGCCACAGGACCCTTCATAGCCTATTATTTTACTGATTGGGTTAAAATATACAGCCAAGGAGGTGCAAACCATGGAAAAGAACATGGCAACATGGGATAGGGCCATTAGGATAGTGCTGGGGCTTGTGTTTCTGTATCTTGCCTTTACTAAGGGTGGCGCCTGGTGGATACTGGGTATACTGGGGATAGTGTTCATAGGAACTTCTGTCATAGGCTTCTGCCCCCTTTACAGGGTGGTGGGCATAAAGACAGGTTGAAGGTTCTTGCCATAGATTATGGCAGTAAAAGAATAGGTCTTGCTCTTGGTGATACAGGGCTGGGTATAGCCTTACCCTTAGAGAGCATAGAAAACAAAGGTGAAAAAACCCTTCAGTCAATTGTCAGCAAGGTAAAGGAACACGGCGTATATCTTATTCTCGTAGGCCTTCCCCTCACACCTCTGGGAAAGGAAGGACAGAGAGCGGGGGAGGCAAGAGAATTCTCAGAGAAATTGAAAAGCCTGCTACCGGCAGGTGTGGAGGTGATACTCTGGGACGAAAGATACACCACAAAAGAGGCTTACAGGATGATGGAGGGCTTCAGGCCTGAAAAGAAAAAGAAAATAAAAGACAGTCTGTCTGCTTACGTCATACTTTTAGAGTATATGGAAAGCCTATGAGATACCTGAAATTTTTCTTCCCGGTCCTTATGGTGGCCCTTTTTGTCCTTTACTCCCTTCTGCCAGTGAAGACGGAGGAAAAGACCGTGGAGATAGCCTACGGCACTTCAACAACGGACATAGCCCTTCAGTTCTACAGAGAGGGTCTTTTGAGAAACCCCCTGTCTTTCCTTCTTTTGCACGGTATCTACAAAAAAAGGCTTGAAGCTGGGGAATACGAGTTTAGGGGGCTTGTCTTTCCATGGGATATATACGAGAAGCTCAGCAAAGGTCTTAAAAAGGTCTACAGGATAACTGTGCCAGAAGGGTCTGACCTCTACGACATAGCAGAGCTTCTTGAAGAAAACCGCATATGCGCCTCAGAAGACTTCTTAAAATACGCCATGTCTGAGGAGGTTGCAAGAAAATATGGATTAAAGGCTGGCACCATGGAGGGTTTTTTATTTCCTGATACCTATTTTTTCTCAAAAAATACACACCCGCTCAGGGTAATAGAAGTTATGCATAAAAACTTTCTTAAGAAAACAGAAGGATTGAGGGAAAGGCTCTCAGAAAGAGGTTTAACACTTGAAGAGTGGGTGGCAATAGCCTCCATGATAGAGAAGGAAACCGCAAAACCAGAGGAGAGACCCCTCGTATCTGCAGTAATACACAACAGACTGAAAAAAGGCATGAAGCTACAGATAGACCCTACCGTAATTTATGCACTCAAAAGGAGAAACCTCTGGAACGGGCGTCTGACGCTGAAGGACCTGAAGATTGAAGATGCTTACAACACCTATGTTTACTTTGGTCTTCCGCCCTCACCCATATGCAACCCCGGGCTTGAATCTCTGAAGGCTGCTCTTGAACCCGAAAGGGTTGATTACCTATACTTTGTGGCCGACGGCTTGGGTGGACACCATTTCAGCAGAACCCTTCAGGAACACAACAGAAGAGTGAGGGAATACAGAAGTGCAAGGAGGTAGGTATATATATCTTGCCGGCTTCGGCGTTGAAAAGAGGCTCATACTGGCAGTTGCGAAGAACATAAGAGAAGTGTTCGGCTTCGAAGTCCGCTTTTCTCACCTTACAATCCCACCGAGGCTTGGCTACAATCCTCAGAGGGGACAGTATCACGGTGGCACACTTCTGGGTTTTTTATCAAGGGTTTATTATCGTGATATGCTAAAGCTTATAGCCCTTATCCCCTTTGACGTGTATGAAGAGGGACTGAACTTTATATTTGGCCTTGCCCAGCTGGGAGGAAGTTGTGCTCTGGTGAACACCTTTAGACTTCAGAGCAAGGAAGAAAGACTCTTCTTTGATAGGGTCTTTAAAGAGGTAAACCACGAGCTCGGTCATACCTTTGGTCTGATGCACTGTAAGGACAGGAAATGTGTCATGAGCTTTTCCAATAGTCTGTGGGAGGTTGACGCTAAGAGCAGGTTTTTCTGTGAAAATTGTAGTAAAATACTTCCAAAACCATAAGGAGGTTTGTTATGGCAACCATAACCTACGAAGAAGCTCTTGGGCTCCTGAAGGAACAGATAAAGGGTTTTGAAGCATCGGCAAAGATGGAAGAGGTTGGTGTTGTTTACTACGTGGGTGATGGTGTGGCGAGGGCTTACGGACTTGACAATGTTATGGCTAACGAGCTTGTGGAGTTTGAAGGCGGAACCATGGGCCTGGCCTTTAACCTTGAAGAGGACAACGTGGGTATCATAGTCCTTGGTAGCGAGAGCGGTATAAGGGAAGGTTCTATAGTTAGAAGAACGGGGAGGATACTTGATGCTCCGGTGGGCGAGGGGCTCATAGGTAGAGTTATTGACCCTCTAGGAAATCCCCTTGATGGTAAGGGACCTATAAAGTATGAATACCGCTCTCCTGTGGAGAAGATAGCCCCGGGAGTTGTAAAGAGAAAGTCCGTTCATGAGCCACTCCAGACGGGCATAAAGGCAATAGACGCCATGATACCCATAGGAAGGGGTCAGAGGGAGCTCATCATTGGCGACAGGTCAACGGGAAGAACAACCATATGTATAGACACCATACTTAACCAGAAGGACACGGACGTCTACTGCATATATGTGGCAATTGGTCAGAAAAGGTCAACTACAGCAAGAATCATAGAGCTTCTTGAGAGAAGTGGTGCCATGGAATACACATGCGTGGTAGTGGCATCCGCCACAGACCCAGCTTCACTTCAATACCTTGCTCCCTTTGTGGGATGCACCATTGGGGAGTATTTCAGGGACAACGGCAAGCATGCCCTAATCATCTACGATGACCTTTCCAAGCACGCAGAGGCATACAGACAGCTCTCTCTCCTGATGAGAAGGCCACCTGGAAGGGAGGCATATCCGGGAGACGTCTTCTACCTGCATTCAAGGCTTTTAGAGCGTGCTGCCAAGCTCAACGACGAGATGGGTGCTGGTTCTCTTACTGCCCTTCCAGTTATAGAGACAAAGGCTGGCGACGTGGCAGCATACATTCCCACCAACGTCATATCCATAACAGACGGTCAGATTTACCTTGAGCCAGACCTCTTTAACAAGGGCATAAGACCTGCCATAAACGTGGGTCTTTCTGTTTCAAGGGTTGGAGGTGCAGCTCAGATAAAGGCGATGAAGCAGGTGGCCGGAACACTCAGACTTGACCTCGCTCAGTTTAGAGAGCTTGAGGCTTTCGTTCAATTCGCCTCAGAGCTTGACAAGGCAACCCAGCAGACCATAAACAGAGGTCTCAGGCTTGTGGAGCTTCTCAAACAGGAGCCCTACAGCCCCATACCCGTAGAAAAGCAGATAATAGCCATATACGCAGGCACCAACGGATACCTTGATGACCTTCCGGTCGAATCTGTAAGAAAGTTTGAAAAGGAGCTATACACCTACCTTGACAGAGAGAGAGCAGAGCTTCTCAAGGAGATAAGGGAAAAGAAAGCTCTTGATGACCAGCTCAAGGCAAAAATAGAGGAAGCCCTTAAGGACTTCAAGTCCAAGTTCATTCCTTGAGGGTATACATAGGCTGTAGTGGCTTTTTTTACAGAGACTGGGTGGGAGGGTTCTACCCTCCCCTTTTAAAAAGGGAGGATTACATAAGGTTTTACGCCCAGTATTTTGAAGTGGTTGAGATAAACTCATCCTTCTATGCCTTCCCCAGCAGGGGAACGGTAAGAAGTATGCTTTCAAGAACATCAAGCCTCAGGTTTGCCTTCAAGGCCCACAGAAGCTTTACCCATTTTAAAAACTACACTCAGGATGACGTTAAGAAGTTTCTCCACGCCATAGAGCCTATCTTTGAAGAAGACAGGTTCATAGCCATTCTCTTTCAGTTCCCAGAAAGCTTTGGCTATAGAGAGGAGAATCTTCATTACCTGAGAAGGCTTTCGGAAGATTTCAGAGGTGTGCAGAAGGTCCTTGAGGTCAGAAACAGGAGCTTTAGAAAAGCGGACTTTTACCAACTTGTTGAAGAGCTTGGATTTTCTCTGGTTAACTCTGACGCACCGAAGGGAGGCAGGTTTCTGGTGGGTCCATGGGTTGGTGTGGGTGCCATAAACTACGTGAGACTTCACGGGAGAGACCCTGAACATCTATACGACTACACCTATTCCCTTGATGAGCTTAAGAAGATAAAGGAAAAGGTTAAAAAACTGGGGGAAAGGGACACCTATATCTTCTTCAACAACACAGTAAGGGCTCAGGCGGTGCTCAATGCCCTTCAGCTCAAACTGCTCTTTGGTCTGAGGGTAGAGATACCCAGAAACCTCCAGAGTTCTCTGAGAGAAAGGGAATGGGAGTGATTTTAGTCCTGTCTTGTCAAATTTTTTAACAGGCCTATATTTAATTCTACCATGAGGGAAATAAGCAGGGACGCAAAGGAGCTTTTAGAGAAGGCTCTTCAGGAGCATATGGCCGGGAATATACAGCAGGCAATCGAGTTATATCAGCAGTCCATAGATATTCAGCCTACTGCAGAAGCATACACCTACATGGGCTGGGCCTACAGCATGCTTGGAGAACTTGAGACTGCCATAGACCTGTGCCTGAAGGCTATAGAGATAGACCCGGAGTTTGGAAATCCATACAACGACATAGGTTCATACCTTATGGCTATGGGAAGGCTGGATGAGGCAATCCCGTGGCTCAGAAGAGCCATAATCGCACCAAGGTATGAGCCAAGGCAGTATCCCCATATGAACCTTGCAAGGATTTATCTGATGAAGGGACAGTTTAAGGATGCCCTGCTGGAGGCGGAAAACGCAGTAAGGGTAGCACCAGACTACAGACCAGCCCATGTGCTCAGACACCAGATACTGGCTATGTTAAACTGATAGTATGGCAAAGCAAAGGGGAGAGCTTACAGTGGCCTATAATAAGGAGGCAAAGGCAGAGTATGAAATACTGGAAACCTACGAAGCCGGCATAGTTCTTGAAGGTCCTGAGGTAAAGGCTCTGAGAAACAGGCAGACTGTATCCTTTAAAGACAGTTTTGTGAGGATTCAGGATGGAGAAGCCTGGCTCTACAACCTTTACATAGCCCCTTATCGCTACGCTACCATAAAGCCCCCTGACCCACTGAGAAACAGAAAACTCCTGCTTCACAAAAGGGAAATACTCAGGCTTATGGGAAAGGTAAAGGAAAAGGGCTATACTCTTATACCGCTCAGGATTTACTTCAAGAATGGGAAGGCAAAGGTGGAGATAGCCCTCGCCAGAGGTAAAAAGTCTTACGACAGGAGAGAGGAACTCCGACAGAGAGACCTTGAGAGACAGCTAAGAAGGGAGTTGAAGGAAGGAAAGATAAAGCTATAATATTTATCCCTTCAGGAGGGGTGGCCGAGTGGACGAAGGCGGGTGATTTGAAATCACCAGTGGGTTCACAGCCCACCGGGGGTTCGAATCCCTCCCCCTCCGCCAAGAACAAGCTCTAAGAGTTTCAGAAACTCTCCAGTCTCCACGCCCACATGCTCAGCCACACGTATGCACTGCTCTCCCAGAAGCTCTATCCTTTCCCACAGAGCTTCCCCGTGCAGGTAGTAAAAACCGTCCTTATCCTTCCAGTCATCCACCATCTGAAAGAGCAATCCCACCTTTAGCCCCAGCTCATGGAGTTTCTGGAGAAGGTCTGACCTTTTTGCCACTACACCACCAGCCTTGAAAGAGAAAGAAAAGAGTCTTGCAGTTTTTTTGAGGCTTATCTCTTCCTGAGAGGAAAGTTTTCTTATATCCATCACCTGCCCGCCCACCATACCTTCAAAGCCCGAATCCTTTGCAAGCTCTCTGACCAGGAGCAAAAGCTCACCTTCCCCAAGGCTGTAGAAATTTTCCTTTCTGGATAACACCTCAAAGGCAAGGGTAAGAAGGGCATCTCCTGCCAGAATGGCAAGGTCCTCACCGAAAACCACATGACAGGTAGGTTTACCCCTTCTTACGCTGTCGTTGTCAAGAGCGGGAAGGTCGTCGTGGATAAGGGAGTAGTTGTGAACCATCTCTACAGCACAGCCCACGGTAATGGCATCTTCTATGTTTCCTCCGAGTGCGTCGCAGACTGCACACAGGAAGAGGGGTCTTATGCGTTTCCCTTCCTGAAAGAGGTAATAGGACATGGCTTCGTAAAAAATCAGAGGTTCAAAGGGTCTGAGAAGCTCTCTGAGTCTGCTTTCTATGTTTGCTTTCCAAAGAGCAAGGCTTTTCATCTCAAGCTTTACGGAATAAAATTATAAGAGGTGAATAAGCAATGGAGTGGATAAAAAGCACCGTAAAGAAGATAACTCTTGAACTTATTTACAACATAGTGGATGAAAGAACTTCTGCAATACTGGAGAAGCAGGAAAAGGACAAGCAGGAGCTTCTTGGCCACATTTTCCGCCTTGAGGAGAAGCAGGAAAAGGACAAGCAGGAGCTTTTCACTCTGATAATAAGCGTAAGGGACGAGTTGCTTTCGCAAATCCACAGGATTGAGGAGAAGGAAGAAAGACACTACGAGGAGCTAAAGGCAGAAATAAGACACCTGAACCAGAGGTTTGACACACTTATGAATATGCTGGTGAATTTACTGATTGACAGGAGTAGAGAAAAATAGTTGCTCTCGTAATAATCCCTTCTCAGTGTGTTTCCCTTCTTAAGGTTATGTGAGTGCAAACCTGCCTCTCCCTATCTGCAGGCTTCAGAATATAAGGGCAGTCAGAAAATAGTCAGATACAAGTATCAGCATAGAAGAGGTTACCACACTGTTTGTGGTTGCCCTTCCAACACCTTCTGTGCCACCCTTTGTGTAGTAGCCAAAGTAGCAACTGACTGCAGAGATGATAAAACCAAAAAAGACCGCCTTGTAGAGACCGCCTATAAAGTCATAGAGCTCTGCCAGGTCCTTCATCTTCTCCCAGAAGAGATACTCGTTCACTCCAAAGAGCTTTACCGCCACAAACCACCCCCCGAATATACCCGAAAGGTCCGCAATTACCACCAGCATGGGAACTCCCACAATGCCGGCAAAGAGCCTCGGGGAGATAAGATAGCTCCTTGGGTTTATACCCATCACCTCAAGGGCGTCTATCTGTTCGGTAATTCTCATGGTGCCTATGTTGGCGGTCATTGCAGAACCCACCCTTGCCACCACCATCAGAGAGGCGAGCACAGGTCCCAGCTCTCTTCCCATGGATATGGCAACCACCGCACCTATTAGGAACTCTGCGTTAAAGCGATGAAAGGTGCTGTAGGTCTGAAGGGCTATGACGCCGCCAGAGAAGAGAGAAGTTATAACAACTACTGGCACAGTCTCAGAGGCAAGGTAAGCAAGCTGTTTTATGAAGTGTCTAAGCCTTGGAGGTTTTCTGAAGATAAAGTACAGCCCCCAGAGGGTAAGAAGCGTAGCCCTTCCCACCTCTTCAAAAACTTTTGACATGCTGGAGATACCTCTCAAACCTCTCCTTCAGCTCTTCCATGAAGTCACCACCCAGTTTTTCAAGGAGAGCATCCGCCAGCACTATGGCAAGCATGGCTTCTCCCACCACGGAGGCGGCAGGAACTGCCACCACGTCGCTTCTTTCCTTTCCAGCCTTTACCCCCTCCTTTGTCCCTATGTCCACGCTCCTGAGAGGTTTTGTGAGGGTTGGTATGGGCTTCATGGCACAGCGAACCACAAGGGGCATGCCGTTCGTTATTCCCCCTTCTGTCCCGCCGAGGTTGTTGGTATACCGGAAGTATCCTCTGTCCTCTGACCAACCAATCTCATCGTGAACCTCAGAGCCAAACCTCTCCGCCAGCTCAAAACCACCACCTATTTCCACACCCTTTATAGCCTGTATGCTCATCATAGCCTGTGCTATTCTGCCGTCAAGCCTCTTGTCCCACTGTACGTGGCTTCCAAGGCCAGGTGGCACACCCACCGCAAAGACCTCAAAGATGCCTCCGAGGCTCTCCCCCCTTTCTCTTGCCTTATCAATCAACCTTCTGAAATCCTCATCCTTTGATGGGTCTGGAAAACGCACCTCAGAGCTCTCCGCAAGCTCATGCCTCTTCAGAAGCTCTTCTTCTTTAATCTCCGGCTTTAGCCCCCCTACGCACACCACATAGCTTCCTATCTTTATGCCAAATTCCTCAAGAAACCTCTTGCATACCGCTCCCACCGCAACCCTTGCTGCAGTTTCCCTTGCGGAGGCTCTTTCCAGTATGTTTCTGAGGTCCCTCTGGTTGTATTTTATACCCCCCACAAGGTCTGCATGCCCCGGTCTGGGTCTGGTGAAAGGAACCACGCTCTCCGGAGGCTCACCCTCGTATGCCATCTTTTCAGACCAGTTTTCCCAGTCCCTGTTCCATATGACCATAGATATTGGGCTTCCCAGAGTTTTGCCAAAGCGCAGACCTGAAAGAAACTCAACTCTGTCGCTTTCTATCTTCATCCTCCCACCCCTGCCATAGCCTCTCTGCCTTCTCTGAAGCTCTCTGTTTATGTATTCAGAAGAAAGGGAAAGATTGGCAGGGATGCCCTCAAGAATGCAGACTAACCCCCTACCGTGTGATTCACCTGCAGTCAGAAATCTAATGGGCATCAGCCTCTGACGACAACTGCTTTGACGACCTTACCTGCCTTAAGGCACTTGGCGCATACGTAGACTCTCTTCACAGAGCCATCCGGGAGCACCACTCTTACCCTCTGAAGGTTTGGCTTGAAGGTTCTTGAGTTCTGCTCCGCAGAGAAGGTCACACTCTTACCAAACTTTGTGGTTTTTCCGCAAACATAACAGCTTGCCATAGTAAACCTCCTTTGAAAGGACAATATTATAAACTAAGTGCCAAATTCCCAGGAGGACAGGTATCTGACCTGCTCCTCTGTCAGCCTGTCTATCTCAACGCCCATACTCCTGAGCTTGAGCTCTGCCACCTTTCTATCTATTTCTTCGGGGACTCTGTAAACGTCTCTGTTAAGGTTCTGGTGGTTTTTAAGGATATACTCCGCAGAAAGTGCCTGATTGGCAAAGCTCATGTCCATGACCGACGCCGGATGTCCCTCTGCACTGGCAAGGTTTACAAGCCTGCCCTGGGCAAGAAGGTATACCCTTCTACCGTCCTTGAGAGTGTATTCTTCCACAAAGGGTCTTATTTCCCTCTTGCCCATGCTCAGCTCCTCCAGAGCCTGTATGTCTATTTCCACGTTAAAGTGTCCGGCGTTGGAAACTATGGCTCCGTCCTTCATCTTTTCAAAGTGTTCTTCTCTTATTACAGAGGTGTTGCCCGTCACAGTTACAAAAAAGTCTCCCAGCCTGCAGGCTTCAGACATGGGCATCACCAGAAAGCCATCCATCTTTGCCTCAAGGGCTTTTATGGGGTCCACCTCGCAGACTATGACCGTTGCACCCATGCCCCTCGCCCTCTGGGCTACCCCCTTCCCACACCAGCCGTAGCCTGCCACCACAAAGTAAGAACCTGCGATCAGCCTGTTGGTTGCCCTCATTATGGCGTCTATGGTGGACTGTCCTGTACCATAGCGGTTGTCAAACATGTGCTTTGTGTAGGCATCGTTTACCGCTATTATGGGAAACTCAAGCACTCCCTGCTGAGCCATGGCTCTTAGCCTTATTACACCAGTTGTAGTCTCCTCCATGCCTCCGTAGACCTTCTTTGAAAGCTCTGGAAACTCTCTGTGAAGGGTGGATATAAGGTCTGCACCGTCATCTATAACTATGTGAGGCTCTCTACTTATAACCTCCCGAAGGTGCATGTAATAGGTTTCTGTGTCTTCCCCCTTTATGGCAAAGACGGGGATGTCAAAAAATTTCACGAGAGCTGCGGCCACATCATCCTGGGTGGAAAGTGGGTTTGAGGCAGTCAGATATACTTCCGCTCCACCTTCCCTGAGGGTTATGAGGAGGTTGGCGGTCTCTGTGGTCACATGAAGGCAGGCAGATATGCGGACACCCCTAAAGGGCTTTTCCTCTGAAAAGCTCTCCCTTATGCTCCTGAGAACGGGCATATCTTTCTCCGCCCATTCAATCCTGTTTTTCCCGAGCTCAGCAAGGCTCAGGTCCTTCACATGGTAGTCCATTTTATACCTCCACTCGTATGTTTATAAAGCTCATGTTGTCATCGCCACCCTTCTGCAGAAGCGCTTCTACCATGTTGTCTGGTGGCAACAGGAGCTCTTCTTCTTCCAGAGGCTCCCAGACACCATCTGAGCATATGAGATAGTGTCTGTAATCATACACCTCCTTCGTAAAAACCTCAAAATCTTTAAAGTCTGGGCTTCCTATTATAGCAGATGTGAGAAAGTTCCTTCTGGGGTCGTGCTTTGCTCTCCGAGGGTCAAGGAAGCCAGCTTTGACGAGCTCCTCTGCCTCTGTATGGTCCTGTGTGAGCCTGATGACTCTGTCCACCTCAATACCGTAAACTCTGCAGTCCCCCACGTTGAAGACAAGAGCCTTCTCTTCAAGAATTATTAGCCCGGCCACTGCAGCGCCGAGTCCATAGTAGATAGGGCTCCCCCTTGCAAAGTCTTCAAGCCTGTCCCTCGCAGTTCTCAGGGTGTCAAAAAGCTCGCCCCTGCTCTGCGGTTTCCTTTCCGCAAGCCTTTCAAGAAGCATTTTACTTGCCAACTCCCCACCTCTGTGTCCACCAAGTCCGTCAGCCACGGCAAAGAGTCCACCACCAAAAAAAGAAATGCATTCAACCTCTTCCATAAGCTCTTCCTGAAGGACAAGCCCATCAATGAGCAGGGCATCTTCGTTTTTGGACCTGTATCCCCTGTGTGTAAAATAGCAGACCTTTAGCCTCATCCACTGAGTGGGGGTCCAATTTTGACAAGCCCCAGCTCAGTTATCTCCATAAAGTGGGTTCTGGTATCGTGTCCACACAGCCTGCATCCATCTATGCGGAAGAACCTGACTATCTCTCCTATAGGCTTTCTGTAAAGTTTTGACTGTGCCTGCGAGAGGACTATGTCCTTGGAAAGCACCATGGAGCAATCCACTATGTGGCTTATGGCGTAGCCCCCAGCTGCCTCAGCGGTAAGCTCCTCATGCCCGCTCCTTTTCTGAGAAATAAAGAGGGCAGTCTGATACCACTTTTTCATAAAGTTAAATAGCTGACGCACCACAACCCTTGCCTGCATCTCTCTGGCTTCATAAAGTCCTGTCACAGAATCTATAACCGTATGCTTTACCCTGTAAGTTTTTATCACATGGGCAAGTGTGGCAAGAAGGTCGGGAATGTTTTCTCTGAGCCTGCTGTGACTTGCTGCATCTATGAGGATTATGCGGTCTTCTACCCGCTCAAAATCAATACCCATGGCTTTTGCCCTTTCATTTATACCAGCGATGGTGAAATGCGCTGGTGCCTCCACAGTTATGAAGGCTACCGGCTCTCCTCTGCTTGCCTGCATTACCGTATACTGTTCTGCCATCAGGCTCTTTCCCGTATCGGAGACTCCTGTTATGTTGGTGACCGAGTAGGCAGGTATGCCCCCAAGGGGCTTCTTCACAGGCTTTCCATCATGAAGTTCTGAGGTGAAGAAAAGCTCATCAAGCCCCTCAACGCCCGTGGGCACTCCATAGAGCTTGGGAGCTTTCTTTACAGCCTCACCTGCAACCCAGATGCTTTCTTCCACCACCTCTGGCTTTCTTTCTTCCATTGGACTAAATTTTAACACCATGAAATACTTTATAAAAACCTTTGGATGCCAGATGAACTTCAACGACTCGGAAAGGCTCAGAGGTATCCTGCAGACTATGGGCTACGAGCCGGCCCTGAGCTGGGAAGATGCGGACATAATCCTTATAAACACGTGCACCATAAGGGAAAAGCCAGACCAGAAGGTCTACTCTCACCTCGGAGAATACAGGAAGATAAAGGAGAAAAACCCAAAAGCTCTTATAGGCGTGTGCGGATGCCTTGCCCAGAGGATGGGGGAGGAGCTAGTGCAGAAGGCTCCTGTGGTGGACTTGATGTTCTCCAGCTTCAACATGCATCAGCTACCAGAGCTCATCCAGCAGGCACAGGCTGGATACAGAGCCATAGCTATTCTGGAAAATCCCCCAGAGGACGAGGACAGGCTCTGGGAATATGATACAGTCAGAGATAACCAGTTCTGTGCATATGTGACTGTGATGAAGGGGTGCGATAAGAACTGCACCTACTGCGTTGTGCCAAAGACAAGAGGAAGACAGAGGTCAAGGAGTCTGGATAGCATTCTTTTAGAAGTCAGCTCCTTGGTGAAAGATGGAGTGAAAGAAATTCACCTTCTTGGTCAGAACGTGACCGCCTGGGGTCAAGACCTTGGAGTTCCCTTTGAGGAGCTCCTCTACAGGGTGGCAGAGGTGCCGGGCGTTGAAAGAATAAGGTTTACCACTGGACATCCAAAAGACCTGAAAGAAAACATAGCAAGAGCCATGGGAGAAATCCCACAGGTGTGCGAGCACATACACCTGCCTGTGCAGGCGGGCTCCACAAGGATTCTCAAGCTCATGGACAGAGGCTACACGAAGGAAGAATACCTTGAAAAAATTGACATGCTCAAGCATTATGTAAAGGGTATAACCTTTTCCACCGATATCATAGTGGGATTTCCCACAGAAACTGAAGAGGACTTTGAAGAGACCCTTGATGTGCTGGAAAAGGTAAGGTTTGAACAGGTTTTCTCCTTCAAATACTCTCCAAGGCCTGACACTCCAGCATACTCCATGAAAGGACAGGTATCCGATGAGATAAAAACTCAGAGGATGTCAAGGCTTCTGGAGCTTCAGAAAAGGATACTTTCTGATATTGCAAAATCCTATGAGGGGACAGAGCAGGAAGTGCTTATTGAAGGCTACGAGGATGGCAGACTAACAGGGAGAACAAGAACCAACAGGTGGGCTACTCTACCGGGTTCTGAGGAGATTCTCGGAAAGACCGTAAAGGTCAGAGTCATAAGTTCAAGGCCCTTCAGCATGGAATGTGAGCCTGTGGAGGTAATAGGATAGGCACAAGGTATGGCAAGGTCAGACCTCAACGCCTGCATAAGCCAGCTTGCAAGGACTCTGGAATACATGTATAAATGGGACAATCTCCGAAGATATACTCAGGCTGGTGAAGAAAAGGGTGGGCTGAGCTGGATAAGAAGCTTAGAGGAAGCCAGAGCAGAGATAAACAGTCTCTTCAGGAGATACCCGAGCCTGAAGAAGAAATTGCCCGAATACTTGTCAATTGCATGGAAAGATGCGGTGGACAGAATAGGAATATGGCTAAGGGACATAGATAGAGATGACCTCATAGCTATTATTCCTGAAAAAGGCCCTTACACTTATGAGGAGACGATGACAAGAGACCTGAGGAAGGAAATAAGGCACAAAGGCTAAAGTGGATGTGGAAAACTGAACTAACTGAGGTTGCTGTAGAGAGGCGTGAAGAATAAATTTATAAATGGAGGTCTGCCATGATTGAGATGGTGGTGCATGGAGTTACCCTTGACCCTGTATCTCAGATGCCCATAGTGGTGCTGAAGGCAAAAGATAACGAGGAGGTTTTGCTTCCCATATGGATTGGTATATTTGAGGCGGACAGCATAGTGCGTCAGCTTCAGAATGTGGAACCTCCAAGGCCAATGACTTACGAGCTTACCAAGAATATAATTGAGAACATGGGAGCAAGGCTGGAAAAGGTGGTAATAAACGACCTGAAAGACAGCACATACTACGCAGAGCTTCATCTCATACAGGGTAACAACCTAATAGTTATAGACTCAAGGCCAAGCGACGCCATAAACCTTGCCCTCAGGTTTGATGCTCCATTGTTTGTGGAGGAGGAAGTGCTGGAAAAATCCAAAGTGCCAAAGCCTGAGGAGGAAGAGGAAAAGGAAAAACTCAAAGAATGGCTTGAGAACATAAAACCCGAAGACTTTGAGAAGGGGCTAAGCTGAGATAGCTCTCTTCAGACACTCTACCATGAGCTCTCTTGGGGGGCTTCCCACGTCTACGATGGGCTCCACACCTACAAGCCCATCCTTCTTCAGGTTTTCGTATAACAGCCTGTAGACCCTTTCAAGACCCTCCTGAAAGCTCAGACCTTCTCTAAAGATGTAAAGCTCCATATCCTCCCGGTAGCCCATGAGGTCGTAGGTCTGAAGGTTTTCTATTCTTTCATCAAAGCCCACAGCATAAGCCATACCATGCTCTATTGCCAGCTTTGCAGGTGCATACTCAGAAGCGTAGCATTCCATATCAACCGGGTTCAGGGGTTTATCTTCTGGCAGAGCCACCACATAGACCGCAGATACACTTTCCCTGCTCCCTTCCCGGTAGTATCCAGTAAGCTCTATGTAGTAAACCCATGACCTCATATTCTACCTAAAAGATAGTTCCAGAGGAAAAGAATGGGAGGAAATATGACCCTTCCCAGCACGCCCGTGAAGAGAAGAAGAGTTATTATAAGAAAGCCATACATTTCAAACCTGTAAAAGAGCTCCCAGTATCTTACGGAGAAAAAGCTCATAACTGCCCTGCTCCCATCAAGAGGTGGTATGGGTATGGCGTTAAAAAAGGCAAGCACAAGGTTTATGAGGACCGCATGAGCGGAGAAAAGGGCAAGGGGAATAAGAACCGCATCACCCATAAAGTTTAGATAACCATCCCTTATCAACCTGTAGAGAAGGGCAAAGACAAGAGCCAGCCAGATGTTCATCACAATGCCCGCTATGGAGACAAAGAAGGTTCCCACTCTCAGGTCTCTGAACCTGAGGGGGTTTATGGGAACTGGCTTTGCCCAGCCGAAGAGTATGGGCGAGCCTATGAGCATGAGCATGCCGGGGAGGATTATGGTGCCAAGAAGGTCTATATGAGGTATGGGGTTAAGGGTAAGCCTGCCAAACTCCTTGGCGGTTGGGTCCCCCATCCTGTAGGCAACCCAACCATGAGCGTATTCATGGAGTATAACCGCCATCATAAGTGCTGGCAGAGCCACCACTGCAGTCTGTAAGTCCATCAATACTTCCTCTCCGCTGGCTGGTGGTGGGTTATTTTTACTTCCATGTAGTCTATCTTCAGCTCATCGCCCTCCTGCCACACAAGGGTGTGCTTTAGAAAGTTCTCATCGTCCCTTTCAGGATAGTCCTCTCTGTAGTGCCCGCCCCGTGACTCTCTTCTTTGAAGGGCACAATAGGCAACTGCCCTCCCGAGGTGAAGCATGTTTCTGAGTTCAAGGAGTTCTATAAGATTTGTGTTGAAAACTTTGCTTTTATCAACCACTGGAATCCTTTCCCAGCGTTCAAGAAGCTCGGAAAGCTCCTCGTAGGCAGAGGTCAGAGACTTCTCATCCCTGAATATACCCATCTTCCCCCAGGTAACCTCACCCATCCTTTTTCTCACATCCGCAAGCCTCTCATAGCCCTCCCTTTTCATAAGGTTTTCTATGAACTCCCTGCCCTTTGACTCTTCACCGGGCGATAGTTCAGGGAAATCTACCTGCCTTGCGTACTCTCTTGCGGATATTCCGCAGAACTTGCCAAAGACAAGAAGCTCTATAAGGGAATTGCCGCCCAGCCTGTTGGCACCGTGCACTGACACACAGGCGCATTCACCCACTGCATATAGCCCCTCAAGGGGTGTAGAAGAGGTCATGTAGTTCTCCACGTGAATTCCACCCATGCAGTAGTGGGCGGTAGGTCTTATGGGCACAGGGTCGTAAACTGGGTCCACACCCTCAAAGTCTATGGCAAGCTGACGCACCTGAGGAAGCCTCTCCTTAATCTTTTCCTCTCCGAGGTGCCTCAGGTCAAGGAGCACATAGGCAGAGGTGCCTTCTCCAAAACCTCTTCCCTCCTTTATCTCATACTCAATCGCCCTCGAGACCATATCCCTTGGAGCAAGCTCCATCTTTTCCGGAGCATACCTTGCCATAAAGCGTTCACCCAGTTTGTTTATGAGATATCCACCCTCTCCTCTACAGGCCTCTGAAAGAAGTATGCCAGTTTTTGCAAGACCTGTGGGGTGGAACTGGATAAACTCTATGTCCTTTAGCGGCATACCGTTGAGCAGGGCAACCGCCACACCATCTCCCGTGTTGCCTATGGCGTTGGTGCTCCTCTGCCAGTATATGCGTGCAAAGCCTCCTGTGGCAAGGACCACAGCCTTGGCTCTTAAGTTCACCACCTCTCCGTTCTTTATATCATAAAGGGAAACACCCTTTACCCTCTGCCCGTTGTGGATAAGGTCAAGAAGGAAAAACTCATTAAAGAAGTCTATGTTCTCCCTTGCAAGAGCCTGTTCAAAGAGGGTATGCAGAAGCACATGCCCAGTTCTGTCTGCAGAGTATACAGTTCTGGGAAAGGAAGCTCCACCGAAGGGTCTCTGGGCAATCCTGCCATCCTCCATCCTTGAAAAGGGAACACCCCAGCGGTCAAGCTCGTAGACCACATCCGGGGCATTTCTGCACATAAAGTAGACAGCATCCTGGTCTGCGAGGAAGTCTGAGCCCTTTATAGTGTCAAAGGCGTGGGCTTCCGGACTGTCCTGAGGGATTGCATTGCCAAGAGCTGCGTTCAGCCCTCCCTGTGCTGCGCCCGTATGGGAGCGCGTGGGGTAGACCTTGGAGACTACAGCAACCCTTATGGAGGGGTCTCTTGCACACTCTATGGCAGTGCGAAGCCCGGCTCCGCCTGCACCAACAACAACAACATGGTAGCTTCTCATGGCTTTAAATTTTAACCTATATTATCCTCAGCACATAGAAGGTGAGCACAAGACAGGCTATAAATATAACCAGTCCATAGGCTTTGTAAAGCCATGTGTGAGTTCTGTAAAAGCCCCTGTCAACCTGCCTTATGGTTCTGTAGAAGTTTAGAGTTCCCAGTATAAGGGTTAGCAGACCTACAACAATAACGAAAACACCTATGCCCACCAGACTGTGATGCTCCTGTGCAAGGTGGATATTGAATACCTTTTCAAGCTGAAGCAGAAAGAACTCAAACTTTTCTATAACGAAGCCAAAGACGATAAGAGCTATGGCTGTTCTTACCCATGCAAGAAAGGTCCTCTCAGCCGCCATGTAGATTCTCGGGTCCGTAACCTCTTTTGGATGCACAGAAATACCTCCTTCTATGTATTCTATGTCGAAGTAGAAGCTCAGCATACCTGCAACTATAAGGAGCACACCCGCAACTGCTGATACTATAGCTACCCAATCAAGTAGCACGGAAACGTGTATTTTCTGCGTGAAAAGCGCAATCGTTTCCAGTTTTCTGAGCACAACGCCAAAGGAGAGTGTATAAAGGGCAAGCCTCATGTATCCCAGATATGTTCTTTCTATAGACATGTAAATGCGTGCATCCTTTGCAGAGGGCAGTTTACCCTTTAGCACCAGCATGGCTTACAAACTCTTTTACTATTTCCTCAAAGGCAAAATAATAAGGATTTATAACACGGTATATGCCAAGCCTTTCTAGCTCCACAGCATCCTTCTGTGAACGAGCCACTGCCATTATCTTGGCATCGTATCCTATCTCCCGGAGAATACTGACAAGAGCTTTTATGTCTTCCAAGGAAGGCACAGTTATGACTACCAGAGCCGCTCTGTGGATAGGAAGTTCTGCCACCGCCTCTCTATCCTCTGCAGACCCAAAGTAGGCAGGAAGCCCCTTTTCTCTGAGCTCTGCTACCCTTGATGGATTATAGTCCAGACCAATAGCGCTTTATGCCCATGTTTCTGCAGTGTTCCAGAAGCTCCGCCCCCAGTCTTCCAAGACCAAATATGATAACATCCACAGGTCTCTCCTCAGAAAATAGCTTTTCAAACCTGAGCTCCCCATGAGGTGTTCTCTTCTCAAAAACATGAAGAAAGGGCTCAAGCCACCTATAGAGCCTTTGAGAATAGAGTATCATGTATGTGGAGAGGGCAATGGTGATTAGTCCCACCATGGTGGTTATACTGAGGGCATCCATGCCCACGTGCCCGAGAGACATACCCATGGCTACAAAGATTATAGAAAACACGCTTAACTGTGCAACCGTGAGCCCTGCCAGAAAGCCCGTCTTTTTTCTGTATCCCATAAGCCCCATGATGACCATAACTATAAGGGGGTTTCCTAGGAGGACAAAGAGGGAAAGGATAAGAGCTATGTGCCAGTCTGCGCGTATAACAGAAAGGTCAAACTTGGTGCCAAGGTCTATGAAGAAGAAGAGGAGTAGAAAATCCCTTATGGGGGTAAGTCTTGCACTTATTGCATCCCTGAAGTGGGTTGCAGACAGGGAAAAACCCGCAAGAAAAGCTCCCAGTTCCTTGGAAAGTTCTAAATACTCTCCAACTGCTGCAAGGCTCACAGACCATGCGATGGCAAAAAGAAGCAGTAGCTCCAGCGAGCCCGCCATGAGTCTGAGAAGTCTATCTGCTATGTATTTCATGAAAACATACACAAAAAGGGCAAGACCAGAAAGCTTTAGAATTACCATAAGCAATATGCCTGTTATACTCTCATCTCCCGAGCCAGTGCCAAAGGCACTCATAACAACAAGAGCTATTATGACTGCTATGTCCTGAACTATAAGGAAGCCTATGGCTATTCTGCCGTGAAGAGTATCTACTTCTTTTTTGTCAGAAAGTAGCTTGACGATTATGACGGTAGAAGAAAAGGTAAGGGCTATGGCAAGGTAAAGTGATGTTACCCAGTCTTTACCAAGAAGGAGTATAATAAAAAACCCTAAAACGCTTGTAAATACTATCTGCCCTAAGCCCGTAGCTACTGCCACACCTCCGAGCCTTTTTACATACTGTGGGTTCAGCTCAAGCCCCACGAGAAAAAGAAGCACAGCCACGCCCACCTGAGCCAGTATGTCCACCGTATCCTGCGCCCTGACAAGTCCAAGACCAGAAGGACCGAGAAGAATACCGAGGACAATGTAGGTAATGATAAGTGGCTGGCGAAGTATCAGACCATGAATACCCAGGACGACAGCCAGAAGAAGGATGAAGGCAAATTCAAAGTAGGTGCTGGTTAAAAGAGAGGGCATCCTATATTTATTTTAGGTCAGAAGTTCTGAGGGGACAGGCTTAAGCCTGATAAGCTTTTTCCTTACTATCTCCTGAGAATACTTCTCCAGATAGTAAACTATTGTCTCCACCCTTATCTTTACGCTACCTGCTGGTTTGGTCTCGTCCAGCTCACCAAACTTGAAAAAGAGGGTTCCAGAACTTTCCACTATTTTCTGAACGGGTGTGAAAGTGGGCTGGTCCATACCGCACTCGTAGCTTGAGAGTCTTATAACCCCGGTAATCCAGGGAAACCTGGCGGCAAACTTGGCACCCCATATTATCTCGTTGGTGTTGGAGCTGTATGAGGATGTCCATACGTCAGAGATGTCAAAGGGGCTTTTTATAATGCCTGCCCTTATCTCGTCTCCAAAAAGCCAGTCAAGAAGCCAGTCATGGAGGGGGAGGTAGTTGTACCAAAGCACTGGATATCCGTAGGGCTGGAACTCTCCGTCTATTTCATGCCCTATTCCAGGGTCCATGTGATATGGTCTGGCAAGCACAAGAAGAGCAGGCCTTTTGTTTTTCACGCACCATTTCATTATCTCAAGGCTCTTCTCCCTCATTTTTCCCTCAAAGGTATCGAGAGCTTTAAAACCCTCTTTCACAGCCTTTGCCGTCTCTTCGAGGGACAGCCCTGGTATATATTCTTTGAGGGATTCCCAGAGATACTTGGGAAGAATTTCAGGCTCCGCAAAGGGAACAAAGGGTGAGACAAACTTTATACCTCTCTGGGAAAACTCATCCTTTTCCCTCAGAAAACCAGCCTTGAGGTTCTCCACGCTCATCATAACGCGCGTGCAGGATAGAGTATCAACCACATGGCCCTTTAGAAAGGAAGGCAGAGAGTAAATCATGGGGACAAAGAGAAGGTTTATGTCCCTGTGAAGAAGCTCGCCCATATGTCCAGCCAGAGCTTTCACCGGGTAGCAGGAGTCCATGGTTATCCTGCCCTTGCCGTATTCCCTGTATTGTTCCTCTGAGGTTTCAGAGCTGAAAACTATCTTACCCACACCTAAGGCGTTGAAAAAGCCCACCCAGAACTGATGGGTTCCCCAGACATTGAGAAATCTGGGAATACCCACCTTAATGGACTTTCTGTCCTCTCGGAACCCTGAAGGCCTCCTTCTTAACAAGGTCAGCGATGTTAGGAAACTCATTTTTTACCCTCTCCATTTTTTCCTTTACTACTTTGAGCTCTCTTTCGTCCTCCACTAGCCCTTTGGGGCAAGCGTTGTTGACTATGAGCCTTACCCAGCCGGGCTGAAGTGGCACTTTGCTCCATGGTCTTCCCTCACCCTCACCGATGTAGACATCTATAAAGCTCCTCTGGCAGTTAACAGGACACCAGTTGCAAACTGTCTCCTTTGATGTGCTTGCCCTGTATGTGAGTTTTTCTACCTTGTCAAAGCCTCTGAAGGAGGTATTTCCATGTTTCTGGTAATATTCAAGGGCAACAAGGGCTGCGCCTATGGCTCCCGCCTCACCGGAGTAGGGATGCACATAGACTTCCGCTTCTGGCACCTTTGACTTTATAAAGTCTATCTGGGATTTTACCACTGCAAGGTTTCTGTGTGTGCCGCCCTGAAGGATAAACTTTCTACCAACATGCGCCAGATTGTTTATGTTGCCCGCGTAGACCCACACGTTCAGGGGAAGCACATAACAGAGTCCTGCCAGAATTTCCTCCGCCTTCCAACCCTTCCTCTGCTGATTTACTATATCGCTCTGAAGGAATACACCGCATCCCATGGTAAAGCCAGGCATGGCCTTTGCAGAAAAGGCCCTGTCCGCTATCTCTGAAAGGGGAATGCTGAACCTCTCCGCCACGCCCTGCAGGAAGGCACCGTTTCCAGAAGAGCACTGGGAGTTGAGCCTGAAATCCACAACAGAACCATTACGCAGGAGCATGATTTTCACATCAACCCCACCCACATCGCATATGCAGTCTGCATCTGGGAAGAAGTGAAGCCCTGCAGTGGCATGTGCAACCGTCTCCACCACTGCCACATCCGCACCCAGCACATCCTTTAAAAGGTCTTTACCGTATCCCGTAAGTCCAAGGGCAAGCACCCTGCCACTACCAAGATATTCCTTTATCTGTCTGAATATCTCCTTTGCATCCTCTATGGGGTTTCCTTTACTCAGGCTATAGCAGGAAAAGACTATCTCCTTCTCAGGTGTGATACAGACCGCCTTTGCAGTGGTAGAGCCAAAGTCACAGCCTATTATGACTTCCTCCACCCGCTTTGGCACAATCTTGTTCTCCACCACATAGGAATATTTTTTCTTGAACTCGAGAAGCTCCTCTGCAGAGGAGGCAAGCCCTCCTTTGCCCTCCTTGAGCTTTTGTTCATACTGGCCCTCTTCTACCCACCAGAGAAGTTTTTCCTTGCCTCTATAAACTTCTCCTTCCTCCTCAAGAGCTGTAAAAATACATCCCAGAGCAGCATAATAGAGGGAATTTTCGGGCACAAAAACAAGCTCTTCCATCTCCTCCCTGCTGAAGTCTCCCACACCTCTTTCCTTCCACAGCTTTTGAAGATGCACCCTCCATGCCTCCTGAAGACCTCTGAAAAATAGGTTTGGACCTCCCAGCAGAAGAACCTTTGGAAGAGGTGTGTTCCCCTTGGTAAGCTGGGAAAGATTCTGGTAAACAACTGCTTCAAAAAGGGAGGCTATTATCTCTTCTGTGGGAACGCCTGCCTTGACGAGAGAGTTCACATCCGCCTCCGCAAATATGCCGCACTTGGAGCTTATCCTGTGAAGGGTATAACCCTCGTAGCCCATCTGTGATAGGACTTCAGGCTGAATGCCCAGCTTTCTGGCAGACTTTTCTACAAAAGTTCCCGTTCCACCCGCACACACATTCTGCATGTAAACCTGTCTGTTCTTCTTTCCCTCCTGTTCCTTTATGAATATGGTCTTCATATCCTCCCCACCTATCTCGCTTACAAACCTCACATCAGGATGGAGCCTTTCCACCGCGGTGGCAACCGCAACCACCTCCTGCACAAAGCGGGCACCCATGAGCTCTCCTAAAAAGCCACCACCTGAACCGGTAATATAGACCCTGTCCCTCCCGGGTTTTAAACCAAAACTCCCCTCAAGTCTGAGCAGGAACTCAAGAACCTTTTCAGCCTGCTTTGTGTTGTGCCTCTCATAGGCTCTGTCAAGTATGTTGCCTTCTTTGTCAGTCAGCACATACTTGCAAGTGGTGCTACCCACATCTATTCCAAGCAAAAGCATGCCTTACCTCCTTAGAACTATATCTTTCCCATCAGCTTTGCCACATGCATCGCGTAGTTGCTGGCAGTGCCTGCATAGCCGTAGTGGGGCACTCTGTAGGTTGCTTTCCTTAGCTCCGGATGGTCTTCCTCAAAATTCCTTATTTCCTCTACTGTCAGACCAGTCTTTTCCAGCACCTGTTCAAATTCCTCCTTTGCCCTTCTCTTTGCCTCGGTGAGTATCATCTGACACCTTGAGTAGGCATGCACCTCTGCATCACCCTTTACTTCAATGGGTGCATAAAGAAGGTCCGGATAATCTCCGAGCACCTTTGCCATTGCGCCAACAGACATGGTGTTGGGAAGACATCCGTAAGGGGAAAGCTCACATATCATGTGCGCCTGTTTATTTTTGTAAGCATAAAGGGCTTTGCCGATAAGCATGTGACCCTCACCACCTGTGAGTCTGTAGTGGAAGTAAGGCCTTGCAAGGTCTTTGAGCTTTCTCTGGTCTGGCATGGGGTTCGGTATGTTGTTCAGGGCTTTTCTGAGCTTGTTGTAGACCATTCTGTAAAGCCTTGCTATGCTTTCTACTGCAAACTTTTTAAGATAATACTTTTTCACAAAGCCCTTTGCGTCTTCCAGTTTGAAAAGTTCCATGTTTATCAGATAGTCCATCCATACTGCCACAGGTGGAGGTATGACCTCCGCCCCTTCCTTTTCAAGCCATCTTTTCATGTTATAGTTGCCATCCCCTTCGTGGGTCTGCAGCCAGAATTCACCTGTTATCTTCACCCTTGGCTTTACTCTCAGCCTGTCCACTTCAACCTCATCCCATAGCCTTCTCACTTCTTTCAGGGCATCCACGAAATACCCTGTAAAGACATGCCACAGGAGAGAGTCGATTTTCTTCCCCTTTATTGGTCTGTTCCTGAGTTTCTCATACAGCAGTTCCACACTGTCTTTCACAACGGCATCAGTAGACCCCTCAACCACCTCATAGGGCCTCGTTGCGTGCTCCATGTCAGTTATAAGGTCTCCGTAGAACATGGAATAGACAAGCCCGAAAGTAAGTGGCATGCTTATCTCAAGACCACCACCGGGTGCTGACTGCTCCATCTGGAGGAGGTCAAGGAGGAAAAGCCTGAAATCTTTAAGATTCATGCCTTCAAGAACTCTCTCGTAGGATTCATGATACTGGCCAAATCTGCAGGGTCCGCAGGCTCCAATGGTCACAAAAAGGTAGTTGTTCTTTAAAGCCTCCTCGCCCTCCTTCTCCTTCAGTGTCATGAGCGTCCTTGCCAGATTACCCGCGGTAAAGGTTGTTGGGCAGCAGGCACCCACATCTATAAACTCCTTACCTATGTCCAGGTCCTGTCTCTCTATCTGGGGAAGGGGCATGCTCCTGTAGCCCATCCTTTCAAGAGAACCCTGAATGAGCCTTTCATGCTTCCATGTAAGCCCACCAAAGAGTATGGTGGTTCTTGGCCTTTCTTCCTTTGTGAAGGGTCTTGGTCTGTAGGCTCTATAGTGAAGTTCCTTTGTTCCCATGATGAGCCCTCCTTTGGTTTTTTAAAAATTTATACCTTGTGGGTAATTTTTCTTTATGCTCTGTATCATATATGGAGCCCCATGCCTATATTTAAAGCATGGGTCTGGCTGAAAAGTATCCAGTGAGATATACAGTAGAAGACTGGAAAAGCTGGCAGGGAGACTGGGAGCTTGTTGAGGGCATCCCCTACGCCATGGCTTCGCCAAGACCGATTAATCAGGTTCTACTCTCAAGGCTTGTGCAACTGCTCGGTAATCTGCTTGATAAGGAATGCTCAGAGTGCTTTGTTGCTGTGGAGCTTGACTGGTATGTATCTTATGACACAGCAATAAGACCAGACCTTATGTTGTTGTGCGGGAAAATTCCTGAGAGAGTGGAAAGAGCTCCAGAAATGGTTGTTGAAATAGTTTCACCTTCCAGTAGGCAGATGGACGAAGGGCTAAAGTTTGAACTCTATGAAAGGGGAGGTGTGAAGTATTTTGTGCTTGTCTATCCCGATGAAAAAACTGTGAAGGTTTTTGAGCTTATGGAAGGCAGGTATGGAGAAAAGTCTGACAGAGGGTTCAGATTTGGCAAGTGTGAGATAGATATCAACTTTGATAAGGTCTTCCAGATGTTATAATAAGCATATGGCTAAAAGAGTAATTCTCGCCTACTCTGGTGGACTTGACACTTCTGTAATAGTTCGCTGGCTCACGGACAGAGGCTACGAGGTAATAACTTACACTGCAGATGTGGGTCAGGGAGAGGAACTTTCCGAAATACCTCACAAGGCAAAAGCCTCTGGGGCGGTTGAAGCTATAGTAGAAGACCTCAAGGAAGAGTTTGCAAGAGAATACTGTCTTCCAACACTCAGAGCACTTGCCCTCTACGAAGGAAAGTATCCTCTTACCGCAAGCCTTTCAAGACCACTAATAGCAAAAAAGCTGGTGGAATATGCAGAAAAGTTTGGGGCAGACTATGTGGCACATGGCTCCACTGGTAAGGGGAACGACCAGGTAAGGTTTGAAGCCTCCAGTTGGGCTCTGAACCCGGACCTTGAGGTGCTTGCACCGGTTAGAGAATGGGAGTTCCGTTCAAGGGAAGAGGAGGTAGAATATGCCCTCAAACACAACATACCGGTAAAGGCTACAAAGGAAAAACCCTACTCCATAGACAAGAATCTCTGGGGTATTTCCATAGAATGCGGACCCCTGGAAGACCCGTGGACAGAACCTCCAGAGGATGCCTTTGAATGGACCATATCTCCAGAAAAGGCTCCCCAGGACCCGAAGTATGTGGAGATAGATTTTGAAAATGGTGTGCCCATCGGGCTAAATGGAGAGAGATTTGAAAGGCTAAGTGAGCTGATAATCAGGCTTAACGCAATCGCCGGGGGGCACGGAGTTGGTCGCATAGACATGGTGGAAAACAGGCTTGTTGGTATAAAAAGCAGAGAGGTTTACGAAGCTCCCGGTGCGTTAGTTCTCTACGAAGCTTACAGAGACCTTCTTTCCCTTGTGCTTGACCGTTTTACCTTCCATTACTTTTTAAATCACGTGCCTCACGAATATGCAAAGGTAGTATACGAAGGGCTCTGGTTTTCACCCCTCAGGGAAGCACTGGATGCCTTTACAGAAAGAATCGCAAGGTATGCAACGGGCAGAGTAAGGCTGAAGCTTTACAAGGGTAGCCTTCGCGTTGTGGGCAGAAGCTCACCCAACAGCCTCTATGTGGAAGACCTCGCCACCTACTCAGAAAAGGACGCCTTTGACCACAGAGCCGGTGCAAACTTCACAAAGGTCTTTGGTCTGCCTCTGAAGGTGCTGGGAAGAAGAGTAAGAAAGAAA
The DNA here is from genome assembly GCA_037481935.1 of Aquificaceae bacterium. NCBI lineage: Bacteria > Pseudomonadati > Aquificota > Aquificia > Aquificales > Aquificaceae > Aquificaceae bacterium. The sequence continues at coordinate 55,884 of JBBFKQ010000009.1, forward strand.
TGATGCTCATAGCTGTCCCTCTCTCCGACAGGGGCTTTGAAGAAAATCTGAAACTTTGCAGAGAAAAAGGTGCGGACATAGTGGAGCTGAGGGTAGACCTTTTTGAAAAGAAAGACCCTCAGTTTGTGCTGGATTGTATAAATAAGGTTCATAGGGGTGGTCTTAAAAGCATACTTACAGTCAGAAGTGAAAGAGAAGGAGGCTCAAGAGTTGAAAACAGGCTTGATATATTCAAAGCATGCTCACCTTACAGCGACTACACAGACATAGAGCTTTCCTCTCAGGAAGTGATATCTCAGGTCAGAGACACGGTAAAGTCCGCAGGTAAAAAACTCATAATCTCCTACCACAACTTTGAGCTCACACCTGCCAACTGGATACTGAAAGAAATTTTCAGAGAGGCAAGAAGGTGGGGTGCAGATATTGTGAAAGTCTCCGTCAGAGCCAACTCCTATGACGATACAGCAAGACTTCTCTGTCTTGGCAAGGAAGAGGAAGGAGACAAAATCCTTATAGCCATGGGTGAATACGGTAAAGTTTCAAGGGCTGCAGGTTTTGTGTTCGGCTCTGTCATAAGTTATGCCTTTGTGGGTGCTGCAGTGGCACCGGGGCAGTTAACTCTTGAAGATGCGGTAAGGCTGAGAAGTCTGCTTTTATGATGTTCATATCCCACTGAACCCGAATACCCCTTGCAAAGTTTTCTCATTAGAGATATAATCTATAATAATGACCTTAGTCATTTTTTACATGATAAAAGAATTTTATAAGGAGGTGGTGCAATGAAGAAGCTGCTTCTGAGCGCTGTAATGGCGGGTATTGTTGCAGGCGCAGGTGTCTATGCCCAGAGCAAAGGGAAGGCTCAGGTTCCACAGCCGCAGGACGAGGATTCCAAACTTCTGGAGCAGGCAAGACAGTTCTTCCAGCCATTGCCCGCAGTTGTAGACAATCCTCAAAACCCTATAACCAAAGAAAAGGTGGAACTTGGTAAGATGCTCTACCATGACCCGAGACTTTCAAAAAGCGGTCTCATAAGCTGCAATACCTGCCATAATCTGGCAACCTATGGTGTAGATAATCTCCCCACATCCGTGGGACATGGTTGGGCAATAGGTCCGAGGAATGCGCCCACGGTGTACAACGCTGCCCTTCACATTGCACAGTTCTGGGACGGAAGGGCAAAGGATGTGGAAGAGCAGGCTCTCGGTCCCATACTCAACCCTATAGAGATGGCAATGCCTTCGGAAAAGGAAGTAATGGAAAGACTCAGGTCCATACCTGAATATGTGGAGATGTTCAAAAAGGCCTTCCCCAACGAAAAGGAGCCCCTCAGGTATGAAAACATAGGTAAGGCAATAGGTGCCTTTGAAAGAACGCTGGTAACACCCTCAAGATTTGATGAGTTTTTGAAGGGCAACACAAAAGCTCTCACTGCAGAGGAAAAGAAGGGATTAAAACTTTTCATGGAGGTGGGATGCGTTGCCTGTCATTCGGGACCGGCACTGGGCGGAAACGCCTTTTTTAAGTTTGGCCAGTTTGTGGATTACTGGAAAGCAACCACACCATACGTGACCCTTGATAAGCCTACCATACCCGTTGACCTCGGAAGGTTTGCTGTAACCCATAAGGAAGAGGATATGTTCGTGTTCAAGTCGCCTTCCCTCAGGAACATAGAAAAAACTTACCCTTACTTCCACGATGGAAGTGTATGGAGGCTTGAGGATGCAGTGAAAATCATGTCCGAAACCCAGCTGGGAAGAAAACTGACCGATGAAGAGACTCGCCAGATAGTAGCCTTTTTAAAGTCCCTTACTGGTCAGATACCCAAGCATGCCCTTGAGTTGCCAGTTCTGCCAACATCCACAGACAGAACTCCAAAACCTTCTGCAAAATAAAAAAACACTGGGTCCCTAGCGGGACCCTTTATAATTGATACAAGCATGTTCTTCTGGTTTTCTATACTTCTGATATTTGCCTTTGCCCTTGGTGAAAACCTGGATAGACAGCTTCTTGAATTTGAAAATCTGCTTCAGAGGCACGGACTTCGCTTCAAGAAGAAAAAGTCAGTAGAGGAGGCGGTCTACGCCCACAGAAACGTCACCCTTAGAGTGCAGTATAACCACAGGGTGCACTTTATGAGTGCGTGGATAGTGCCAAGAAGGGATTACAGAGATAACAGGCGGACTCTTGATTTCCTGTCCTATGCTGCAAAGACCTTCTGTATGGCGGACGAAAAACAAGTTGCAGACTTCAGAGACCGGGTGGCTTATTCCATAAGCCACACAAAAAGCACACCTCTCACAGTGGGCAAGTGCTCTGGAGAGCTCCGCCATGTGGCGGAGTTTATGAACTGGGAACTTATCCTGAATATAAGAGAATGACCAACCGCACCCTACTCTTTGGCGAAGGTCTTTTTGAAACCATAAGATGGAGGCCTTCAGAAGAAAAACTTAGGCTGCACTATGAGAGGCTCTCCTCCTCTGCAGGCTACCTTGGCATACCCTGCCCCACCTATGAGGAATTCATCAGAGACCTTCTGCAGGTGGCAGGGAGCAGGGATGGGCTTTATCTGAAGTATTTGCTAATTTCAAAAGGCGGAGACTTCCTGACAGACAGACCATCCTCTCATGGCACGCTTATAATTGCAAAAAGTCTGAAGCCTGCACCCCTCAAAGTAAGACTGTGTCTTTCTTCCTACAGAAGACACTCTTCCGACCCAGTGTGCAGACACAAGACAACCTCTTACCTTTTTAACCTTCTTGTTAAAAGAGAGGCTAAAAGGAGAGGTTACTGGGATGGTGTTGTATTGAACGAGAGAGGTCATACATGTGAAACGTCAACCGCAAACCTTCTTTTTTTAAAAGGCTCAAGGTTATACACGCCTGCGAGGGAGTGTGGACTTCTCTGGGGAACTACACTTGAATTTCTGAGCAGGCGACTGGAGGTAAGAGAGGAGTATCTGGAGCTTTCAGCCCTAAAAAGTTGCGATAGCCTCTTTGTGTTGAACTCTCTTGTCCTGTGCGCAGCGGTTGAAGAGATGGATGGAGAAAGGCTGAGGGTTGATAGAGATGCCCTTGAGGAAATCAACCGTATCCTAAAAGCCTCCCAATAGCCTCCGCAAGAAGCATATCCTCAGGATAGGTGACCTTTACGTTGGTTACTTCTCCCTGAACAACTCCCACCCTGTAGCCATACCTTTCCAAAAGCTGGGCATCATCAGTTACAGAAAAGCCCTCTCCCCTTGCCCTGAAATGGCAGTCAAGAAGAACCCTTCTTCTAAAAGCCTGAGGAGTCTGAGAAAGCCACAGGTTTGACCTGTCTACAGTCTCCACCACCATACCATGAACCACTCTTTTTACAGTATCTCTTATGGGCACTGCCGGCACCTTACCTTCAAATTCCCCCAGTTGGGAAACCTTCAAAAAAAGCTCAAGGCTTGCAAAGGGTCTTGCACAGTCATGTATGACCACCACCTCCCCCTGAGCCTCAAGAACCGCATTAAAGACCGAATCCTGCCTCTCCCTTCCACCGGGAACCTTCCTTACACCCTCAGGGACGCTTATGCCCATATCCTCAGAAGGCAGAACAAGAAGTGTTTCATCAAACCTGCCAAGAAGCCTCTCAAGGGAATGCATGAAAAGGGGCTTCCCGAGAAGTCTTTCAAACTGCTTTTTTCTGCCAAAACGCCTTCCTTCCCCTGCAGAGAGAAGAACAAGGCTTATCATTCTTCCTTGAGCCTTTCAATCCTTTCCTTTAACTCCTCTCTCAGCTCCTCCACTATGGGGTTCTCAGAGGAAAAGAAGTATTCCCCGTCTATGTCAAGCACCATGGCGAGAAGATAGAAGCCTTTGACCTCATTCTCAAGGGCTTCCCTGGTGACTCTGTCAAGGAGCTTTTTTACGCTTTCAGGGTCTTTCATGTTAACTCTTATATCCACAAACTCAAATTCTTCCACATCTATCTGATTGACCGGCAGGTCCTCTCTCTGCACATACACGGGTGAGTATATGCAGTATACGGTATGCTCACCCACAGCCCTATCTTTCAGACCTTCAAAGAGCCTTTCCACGTATGCCCTTACCTGATGCCTTACACTCATGGGGAATATTTTAGCTCAAATCAAAGACCACCATCTTTATCTCCGTATAATCCTCCACCGCAAAGCGCGGTCCTTCTCTTCCTATGCCTGAATACTTCACTCCCCCATAGGGCATGTGGTCTGCCCTGAAGTTGGGACCTTCGTTTATGAGCACGCCTCCTGCATTGATTTTTCTTATGAACTCCCATGCTACTCCTATATCTCTCGTAAAAACACCCACCTGAAGACCGTATTCTGAGTCGTTGACCATCCGTATGGCTTCTTCCACCTCCCTGTAGGGATTTACCACCACCACTGGGGCAAAGGCTTCCTCCCTGAAAAGCTTCACATGAGCCGGCACAAGGGAGACTATTGTAGGGGAGAGAACTGTCAAAGCCCTGTCTCCACAGGATACACCACCCGTCACAAGCCTTGCACCCTCCTGAAGGGCCTCATCTATCCACTCCTGCACCCTCTGAACTTCAGAGAGGCCTATCATGGGACCCACATCCGTGTCTTCCTGCATGGGGTCTCCCACTTTAAGCTTTTCTACCGCATGCTGAAGCTCCTCAAGAAAATGGTCAAAGAGCTCCTCATGAACAAAAACCCTCTGCACAGAGATACATACCTGACCCGCTATGGCGTAGCCGCCAAGGACTGTTTTATGCACAGCCTTTTTCAAGTCTCCGTCTTTATGAAGCACTATGGCTGAGTTAGAACCCAGCTCAAGAACCACCTTCTTTATACCTGCCTGTCTTGTTATTATCTCCCCTACCTTTCTGCTTCCAGTAAAGGAAACAACCCTCACATCAGGATGGGTAGTCATAGCCCTTCCCACATCGCCATAACCGGGCAGTATGGAAAGAGCCTGTGGTGGCAGTCCTGCCTCAAGAAGAACTTCTCCCAGCATGAGGGGCGTGAGGGGTGTTCTTTCTGAGGGCTTGAGAATTACCGCATTGCCACAGGCAAGGGCTGGTGCCACCTTGTGCATGGAAAGGTTCAGGGGAAAGTTGAAGGGCGTTATGGCACAGATTACGCCCACAGGCTGGCGTATGTAGAAACCCACTTTGCCCCTCCCGTTGGGATGTGCGTCCATGGGAATTACTTCACCACCTACCCTTTTTGCCTCCTCTGCAGAGAAGATAAGGGTCTGGATGGCACGCTGGACCTCCGTCCTTGCCTCCCTTATGGTTTTTCCCACCTCAAGCACCAGAGTTCTTGCAAACTCCTCAGACCTTTCCCTCAGAAGCTGGCTTGCCCTCATAAGTATTTCATACCTCTCGTAAGGTGTCAGGGAGGAGAGTCTTCTGTGTCCCTCCTTTGCCAGTTCTACAGCCCTGTGCACATCTTCCTCCATAGCCCTTGAGACCTCTGCCACAGTCTCACCTGTGTAGGGATAGACTACCGGCATCTTCTCCTCTTTTGAAACCCATTCTCCACCAAGTAAAAGCTCTGTTCTCATAGGTTATAATTTTAATCCCATCATGCTCAGCCCAGAAGAACAGCTCAGGCTCATAAAGCAGGGAACCGTTGAGATAATTGAGGAAGAAGAACTCCTTAAGAAACTCAGAGAGGGCAGACCACTCCGCGTGAAGGCAGGCTTTGACCCCACAGCACCTGACCTGCATCTTGGGCACACGGTTCTTCTTCAGAAGATGCGTCAGTTTCAGCAGCTCGGGCACGAGGTCTATTTTGTCATTGGGGATTTCACCGCCATGATAGGAGACCCCACGGGCAGAAGCGAGACAAGGCCACCCCTGAGCAGGGAAGAGGTGCTTGAAAACGCAAAAACCTACGAGCATCAGGTCTTTAAGGTGCTCATACCAGAAAAAACCAGCATAGTCTTCAACAGCTCGTGGCTCTCAAACCTCGGAACAGAGGGCATAATAAGGCTTGCAGGTCAGTATACTGTGGCAAGGATGTTAGAAAGGGATGACTTTTCAAAAAGGTTCAGGGAGGGAAATCCCATATACATTCATGAATTCCTCTATCCCCTGCTGCAGGGCTACGATTCTGTCTTTTTAAAAGCGGATGTGGAGCTGGGTGGGACAGACCAGAAGTTCAACCTGCTTGTGGGCAGAGACCTTCAGAGAGCCTACGGTCAGGAGCCTCAGGTGTGTATCACGCTTCCCCTCCTTGTGGGACTGGATGGTGTGAGAAAGATGTCCAAGTCTTACCGCAACTATGTGGGCATAACAGAAGAGCCTGAGCAGATATTTGGAAAGCTCATGTCCATCTCCGACCAGCTCATGTGGGATTACTACCTTCTCCTTACAGATTACACACAGGAACAGGTAGAGGAGCTTAAAAAGAGCCTGCATCCCATGGAAGCCAAGAAAAAGCTTGCCTACTACATAGTTTCCCGCTATCACTCAGAGGAGTCCGCAGACAGGGCTCTTGAGTTCTTTGAGAAGACCTTCTCCCATAGGGAGTTTCCAGAAGATGCACCCCTTATAAAGGTTCCTGCGGGCTACCGCCAGAAGGCTTATGAACTTCTCTTTGAGCTGGGTATTGAGCCTTCAAAGAACTCTGCAAGAAGGCTTATAGAAGGTGGTGGGTTAAAGCTTGACGGACAGAAGATAGAAGACCCAAACCAGGAGATTGAGGTATCCAGAGAGCTAAAGCTTCAGGCTGGCAAGAAAAGGTTTTACAGAATTATTCCTGAACAGAAGACCTGACAACCTTTACCCTGTTCCAGTCAACGGGGCTGAAGCCTGCAGATTCTGCATAGCTCTTTACAGTTCTGTAATTCACATACTTTTCTATCTCTGCCTTAATCGTAAGGCTCTTTTCCTTTTCTCTTTTCAACTCAGAAACCTTTCTGGCATAATCCCTTGCCACATCTATGCTGTAAGCGGAATAGAGAAAGTTTAGCAAAAGGAGAAGTGAGGCTGCGAGAAAATATTTCATGGCTTTTCCCCCGCTCTCAGTTTTGCACTTCTGCTCGCCGGGTTTATCCTTACCTCTTCCATAGTAGGCCTTATCGGTTTTTTTGTCAAGGGTTTAAGGTGGTCTTTTATAAAGTTCTTTACAAGCCTGTCTTCAAGGGAATGGAAGGATATGACCACGAGCCTTCCACCAGACCTCAGAAATTCAAGAGTTTTATAAAGGGCAGTCTCAAGACTTTTAAGCTCCTGATTTACCTCCATCCTTATAGCCTGAAAGACCCTTGTGGCTGGATGTATCCTCCCGCCTCTATAGGGCAGGACCGAGGTCACCACCTTTACAAGCTCGCCAGTGGTTTCTATAGGCTTTTTTGACCTTGCGAGAACTATTGCCCTTGCAACTCTTCTTGCGTATGGCTCTTCTCCGTATTCTCTAAAAATTCTCTCCAGCTCTTTCTCTGGATAAAGGTTCACCACATAGTGAGCAGTAAGCCTGTCCTCTGGGTTCATCCTCATATCCAGAGGCTCATCTCTCTGAAAGGAAAATCCCCTGGGGCTTTTAAGCTGGAACATGGAAACACCAAGGTCAAAGAGGAAACCGTCCACCTGTGAGAGCCCCTCCATCCTCAAGACCTCATCAAGGTCTGAAAAGTTGGCGTGATAAAGGCTGAACCTGCCTTCAAAACCCCTCAGGTTCTCCTCTGCAAGCTCAAGGGCATGAGGGTCTCTGTCTATACCTATGAGAAAAGCCTGTGGATTTTTCTCCAGTATCCTCCTCGCATGCCCCCCGAGACCCAGGGTGCAGTCCACATATAGCCTTCCACCGTTGCCAAGAAGAAAGTCTGTAGACTCCTCAAGAAGAACGGGAACATGCATCAATCTTCAAAGAGACTCATCTGCCTTATGGGAGAGAAGCTCCTTCTGTGTATAGGACTTTCCCTGTATACACTTATAGCCTTTATATGCTCCTTTGTGGCATACCCCTTGTGTTTTGCAAAGTTATACTGGGGGAAAAGCTTATGATAGTGCTCCATTATCCTGTCTCTGAGAACCTTTGCCACAACGCTGGCACAGGCACAGCTCAGGCTTTTCTCATCACCCTTTACCAGGGCTATACACTCATAGCCCTCCACTGGCAGGTAGTCGCTTATGACTACATGAAATTTGTGTTTCAGGTCTGCCAGAGCTCTTTTAAAGGCAAGCTGATTTGCCCTGAGAATTCCCATCCTGTCTATGAGAGTGGAATCCACCACCGCAGTGCCTATGGCGAGGGCCTTTGATTTAATGAGTTCATAAGCTTCCTCCCTTTCCCCAGGATTCATAGCCTTTGAGTCCCTGTCTACAAGGGGCTCGCTAAAGGGTGGAAGTATCACTGCACAGGCTACGAGAGGTCCGGCAAGGGGTCCTCTCCCAGCTTCATCTACGCCGGCCACCAGCAGGCCCCTTTCCCAGTAGGGCCTTTCGTGATATGTCATGCCTTCTTTTTGAGCTCCCAGGGCTTTATCTCCCTTATCTTACCAACCGCCTCTTTACCCCTGTATTTACGCAGGAAGTAGAGCCTTGACCTTCTAACCTTTCCGTATTTGACCAGCTCAATCTTTTCAATGTTGGGGCTGTAGTATGGGAAAGTCCTCTCAATGCCAACACCGTAAGACTCTTTTCTCACGGTAAAAGTCTTGCCAATACCACTACCCCTTATCCTTATCACCACACCCTCAAAGGGCTGAGTTCTTTCCTTTTCACCTTCCACTATTTTGTAGTGAACCTTTACTGTGTCACCCACCTTAAAAACCGGGTATTCTTTCCTCGGAAGGTATATTTCCTCAACCTTCTGAAGGATACTCATGGTCAGGACCTCCAAGTATATTAAGATAGGAAATTATATCATAAATAGCATTATAATAACCCGAGTTGCAAGTTATAAGAAATTATGGTAAAAAAAAGCTCCCCATGGAAAACCCATAGGGAGGATTA
>JBBFKQ010000010.1 GCA_037481935.1 Aquificaceae bacterium
ATAGCTGAAACTTCTCTTTCCTTTTCAAAGGACTCCTCCAGTCATGACAACAGGAATTTTTCAGGAGCATAAATTAATCCCTCCTCCAGATACTGTCAAGTAGCGTCTATGGTTTTTCATCATTTATAGCCTCCTTCTGTTACTATCTTGCTAAAATCCGCAAACCTGTTGAAAAGTTTTTTTATTCTGTATAAGAGGGCAAGCCTGTTTTTCCTTATTTCCTCCCTGGGGTCCATTACCAGCACTTTATCAAAGAAGTTGTCTATGGGTTCTTTCAGAGCTGAGAGACTGAGCAAATCCTGCGTGCCCTCAAGCCCCCTTAAGGCTTCCCAGAGCCTTTTCTCTTCCTCTTCAAGAAGCAGCCCTTCTTTCACCATACCTTCCCCCCATTCTGGAGGCAGTATCCTCACTACCCTCCTGTAGGCTTCAGCTATATGTTTAAATTCTTCCTCCTCCCTCAGGCTGGCAAGGGTTTTTACCGTGTTTATCACTTCGTAAGGTCTCAGCGGATTTTTAACTTCAAGAACTGCCCTCACAAGGTCATAGCCATAGGGGTCAAGGTAAGCTTCAAGCCTTGCTTCAAGAAACTTTCTAACATCCTCATGGGACCCTTCAAGAAGTTGAGAAAGGTCCACATCCCAGCCAAAGGCATCTATTATGGCAAAGAGCCCATGGGCAAGTCTTCTCATACCATAGGGGTCTGAGCTTCCGCTGGGAGACTCACCCACAGCCATGAAGGTGCTAAGGCTATCAAGCCTGTCCGCAAGGGAGAGCACCGCAGAAATATGGCTGGAGGGCAGTGGGTCTGTTGGACGCACAGGAAGGTAATGCTCATAGATAGCAAGGGCAACCTCAGGGTCTTCGCCCTGCCTCAAAGCGTAAACATACCCCATGTATCCCTGAAGCTCATCAAACTCCCTCACCATCTGCGTCAGAAGGTCTGCCTTGCATAGCTGGCTTGCCCTCTCTATCTTTCTCTTCTTTTCTTCAGACAGCCCAAGGAGGTCCGCCAGCTTCATGGCAAGGGCTCCAACCCTTCTTACCTTCTGGAGCATACTGCCAGCCTTTGGATGGAAAAGGACTTCAGAAAGCCCGGGAACAAGCTCCTCAAGGGGCCTTTTGAGGTCCTCTCTGTAGAAGAAGAGGGCATCCTCAAGCCTTGCCCTAATCACCTTCTCGTAGCCTTTTACTATCACCCCATCCCTGGGATAGTTGTTGCTTATGGCTATGAAGTAAGGTAGGAGTTTACCCTCCTTCTCCACACAGAAGAACCTCTGATGGTGTGCAAGGACGGTCATTATGACCCTGTCTGGAAGCTCAAGGTAGCTTTCATCAAACTTCCCTACCACCGCAAAGGGGAACTCCACTAGGTTTGTTACCTCCTCCTCCAGACCCTCGGGATATAGAGGCCTTCCGCCAAGGGCATAGGCTTCATCCTGAAGGAAGGCAAGCACCATGCCAAGCCTCTCCCTGTAATCTGCAATCACGTAGTTGTTCCTTAGAACCTCCATATAATCTCCTGCCCTCTTCAGTTCTATTGGTCCTGGGGATAGAATTCTGTGGCCGAGGGTGAACCTGCCTGCCTTTACCCTTCCAAAGGAGAAGGGCAGAACTTCATCACCGTAGAGGGCGCATATCCACCTGATGGGTCTTGAAAATCTGAGGTTTGAGGAATCCCATCTCATGGTTCTCGGAAAAGGGGCAGACTGGAGAAGCTCCTCAAACTGCTGAGAGAGTCTTTCAAGAGGTGAGACTTCCCTTACCCTTCTCCTTATGGCGGTGTAGAGTCCCTCACCTTTATGAAGTTCAACAAGGTCCTCCATGTCTGCCCTGTTTCTTTCAAGAAAGGCAAGGAGCGCTCTTGTGGGCTTTCCCTCCTCATAGGCCACCTTGACGGGTGGACCGTAGATAATTTCCTCTCTCTCTGGGGCAATGTTTTCAAGGTTTTTTACAAAGAAGGCAAGCCTTCTGGGTGTTGCGAAGGCCTGTATATCGTGCCTGTGTAGAATCTGGGAAAGCCTCTCCTTCATATAGTTCAGAGCAGACAGTATAACACCGGCGGGCAGCTCCTCAGTTCCTATTTCTATAAGAAGGTCTTTCATACTATTCCCCCATAAGAGAAAGAGCTTGTGCAATGTTGGCAAAGTAAGTGTTGGGGAATTTCTCCTCAATCTTTTTCAGAAGAGCCTGTGCTTCCTGCGTCCTTCCCTCTTTCCTGAGCACCTGTGCCTTGAGCAGAAGGGCGCTCACATAGTTAAAATCTTCTTCCCTAATACCTTCCAACTCTCTAAGAGCCTCCCTGTTTTTGCCCTTCTTGAAAAGCTCATAGGCATACCTTTCCCTGTATAGGGATTGGAGCTCTCTGTCCTTCAGGCTCTTCACTACTTCATGAGCAACAGCCTCTTCATTAACCTTCACATCCTTTGTGTGTTCTGCCATGTATAGCTCGTAGGAGAGGAAAAGAGACCTGAAGGAGCTATCCTTTGAGGAAGCTGAATCTATCAGCTCCTTTGCCTTCATGTAGTTCCCCGCTTGCAGGAGTTTTCTTATTTCATACTCCTTGTATGCAAGCTCCTGAAGTTTGCGATTTGTGTAACTTTTCCAGAGAAGGAAAGCGCCCACAAGAATAAGGGGAAGGATTAAGAAAGCACCTACTCTGAGAATTATATCCCTCATTAACAAAATTATACACTCACAGGCTGTGGTCTGAGCCTGCTCTTAATGTCAAAGACCAGTGCGCTGGCCACAAAGATAGAAGAGAGCGTGCCCACCACAACGCCCACCACAAAGGCAAACATTATGTTGGAAAGGGCAGGACCTCCAAACAGGAAAAGGGTAAGGGATACTACAAAGGTGGTAAGGGAGGTCATCAAGGTTCTCGCAAGGGTCTGGTTTATGGAGGTGTCTATAAGCTCTCTGAAAGGTGTTCCCTTTCTTATGCGCAGGTTTTCCCTTATCCTGTCAAAGACAACCACCGTATCCGATACAGAATATCCTGCCACTATGAGGAGTGCTGCCACCACATCAAGGTTAACCTCCCTCTGGGTTATGGAGTAAGCTCCCACCACTATAAGCACATCATGAGCCAGAGCAACTATGGCGCCCAGTGCCCAGAGAGGCTCAAACCTGTATCCAAGATAGAGGAGTATGCCACCAATGGCTACAAGCATTGCCCATATGGCTTTCTGACGCAGTTCTGATGTTATTATACCCCCTATGCTCTCAGACCTTATGAGTTCATATTTAGAAAGCTTTTTCAGTTCCTCAAGGGCTCTTTCTGAAGGGTCTCCGAGCCTGAGCTTTACAATAACCGTCCCCTGAGCGGTGTCCTGAACCTGAAAGTGGGAGTAGCCCGCACCTTCCAGAAGCTTTCTCACATCTCCCACCTTCACAGGCTTTTCAAACTTCACCTCAAGAACACTTCCTCCTGTAAAGTCAAGCCCCAGGTTAAGGCCCCTGTAGGCAAGGGATAGAAGGCTCAGTAGCAAAAGGAGGAGGGAGACAAGGTATGCATAATACCTGAGGCTTATGAAAGGTATGCTTTTCATGTTTATAATTGTAGCATGCTTTATCTTCTGGCTCTGCTGGTGCCAGTTCTCTATTTTTTTAATCTTGGTGCCTTTCAGGTCTGGTCTCCCAACGAAGCCTTCTATGCAGACTCTGCACGCAGGATGCTCCAGAGTGGAGACTTCATAACACCCTACTACAACGGAGAGCTGAGGCTCAACAAGCCACCCATGACCTACTGGCTTGTGGCTACTGGATACTCTCTTCTGGGTGTTAACGAGTGGGGTCTCAGGCTCATGCATGCTCTCCTCGGACTGGGGACGGGGTTGATAACAATGCTAATGGCGAGGGAGCTCACAGGGAGCTGGAGAATTGGGCTTCTGAGCTTTCTTGTCCTTACCCTTTCTGTGCAGTTCTTTGCCAACTCTCAGTATGCATCTCCGGAGGTGCCCTTTACCCTCTTCATAACACTGAGCCTATACTTCTGGCTTCTATACTACAGAAGGGGGGTTTTCCTCCTTCTCCCTCTTGCCTTTCTTTCTTCTTCCCTTGCCATGCTTGTGAAGGGTCCTGCTGGCTTTGTGCTGCCAGCTGGTGTGGTCTTTTTTTACCTGCTCTTTACAAACCCTGGGGAGCTTCTCAGGCTCAGGTATTATATGCTTAGCCTTCTGGCCATAGTGCTGGGTCTGTGGTGGCATGTATATCAGATATTTACAAAGGGAAGCCTGTTCTGGGAGGTCTTCTACAGGGAAAATCTCAGGCGTGTGTATCATGGTGATGAGCCTTTTTACTTTTATCTTGCTGACCTGAATGTGAGCTTTCTGCCCTACTCCATACTCTTCTTCCCCGCCCTTGTATGGGTAGTCCTCAGGGTGAGGAGAGAATACGCTTTTCCTCTTGTGTGGTTTGCCTTTGTGTATGGACTTTTCAGCCTTGTAGCCCAGAAGATACCCGTGTATGTGCTTCCTGCCTTTCCTGCCCTTGCCATAATCACCTCTGGCTTCTTGATTTCTGAGGAGTGGGGAAGGGTTAAAAAAGCTCTGTCTCTGTCTGTTTCAGCCCTTGTGGTGCTCTTACTTTTTGCTGGCGTGCTTTTCTTCTCGCTCAGTCCTCTGTTGCTTCTTCTATTGCCCCTTCCTCTTCTTCTATTTCTGAGAGATTTCAGACTTTCTCCGGCAATGGCAGGTCTTCTGTTGATAGTATTTCTCAAGCTGGGGCTTCTGCCAGAGCTCGAAGAGAAAAGATGGGTCAGAGAGCTTGGAGAGTTTATAAGGAGGCTTGACCCTTCTGCAGTTAAACCAACTTACGAGGTGGGGCACTTTCACCATAGCCTACCCTTCTATGCGGAGAGAAGAATAATAAGGGACAGACAGCCAGAGGCAGGCTCGCTTGTAATTTTCAGGCTTGGGTCCTTTGAGGGCTGTAAGCCAGTAAAAACCTTCAGGCTCTACACAGGTTCAGAAAGCAGGCTCTTCAGGTTCCTCATGGATGCCCGCGGGGATAAAAGATTTGAAGACTTTGGCGTCTGCCTTTACTGACCGGGCACCTGAATCACTATAAACTCTGCCCTTCTGTTGGTAAGCCTACCAATGGGTGTGGCGTTGTCCGCTATGTATCTTTCCTTTCCAAAGCCTGCTATTTCTATCCTCTCTGAAGGTATACCAGCTTTAATAAGGTAGTCTCTTACAGCCTGAGCTCTCCTTAGAGCAAGCCTGTCATTGTAAGCCTTTGGACCGATGCTGTCGGTAAAGCCCTCTATCCTTACTCTCACGCCAGGGTTTTCCTTGAGAGCTTTAACCACCTCATTAAGAAGCGGTATGTATTCCCTCTTTATGTTGTGTTTATCAAAATCAAAGTGAACCCTTGCGGTCACCATGAGGAGCTCTTCCTGAGGCTGAGGTGGCTTGGGAGCTGGAGCGGGAGGAGGAGCTGGTTCAGCCTTTGCAAGCTCCGGAAGGAAGGGCTTACCTGTGTAGCATTCAAGGTTTCCGTCCCTGGCTATGTTTACTTTCTGTATGGCAGTGTTTATTTCAGTCTGCGCCTTTCCGTAAAAATCCACAACCTTTGTAATGCTTGGCTGGGGTTTTGAGAGCTCGTAAGCCATGGCATCATAATAAACCTCAGCCCTTGCAAGCTCGGCGGGTGCACAGCTAAGAGCCCTGTTCTCTCTTGCATACTTGAGGCTTGAATTGAGAGAGCTTATGTCCAGCCCAAGACTCTTTTCATACTCAACCCTTATTCTTGAGCCTTCCTCCTCATCATAGTATAGTGGCTCACCATACTCACCGTATTCAACCTTCTTAACCCTCTTTACCTCTGCCTGCTCTATGAATTCAATGTTATCAAGCTCCACCCTTCCTGCCCTTGCCTTTGAAAGGGCACTGAAGCTCTTTACCATAAAGAGCCTTGAGCCAGCCTCATCCAGACTGGAAGCAAGGGAGTTTGCCACATCTCTGCTTGTCCTCGCCTTCTCAAAGTGATATGGGTCTTTGAGGTCAATTTCTGCTCTCTTTGCAAGCTCAATGCTTCTCTGGACCTGATTTACACCATCAAGAATCCTCATGTTAGAAAAGTCCTGTGCATAGAGGAGTGCAGAGCTCATGAGTAAGAAACCAAGCTTTTTCATGCTTCCCTCCTTTCTCCTTATTCTACAATAAAATTTTACACCATGAGGGCTGTTCTGCAAAGGGTAAAAGAGTCAAGGGTTCTTGTGGATGGCTCGGAGGTTGCACGCATAGGTGAGGGGCTCAACATACTACTGGGGGTTGGGGTGGGTGATACTGAAGATGACGTTAAAAAGCTCGTAGAAAAGATAATAAACCTGCGTATCTTTGAAGGCTCCTCCGGAAAGTTCAACCTTTCTCTTCTTGATATAATGGGCTCTGCACTTGTTGTATCCCAGTTTACGCTCTATGCCAACATAAGAAAGGGCAGAAGACCCAGCTTTGAGCTTGCAGAAAAGCCTGAGAGGGCAAGGGAGCTCTATGAGCTCTTTGTAGAAAGACTCTCGGAGCATGTGCCCACCCAGTGTGGTATGTTCGGTGCCATGATGGAGGTTCATATAGTCAACTGGGGACCTGTTACCATAATACTTGACAGCAAGGAGATTTAGAGTTCTATTTCTAAAAGCATGCTGAAGGGCACGGCTATACCGCTCAGGAAAAGGTGACCCGGTTTGAGGGTGGGTAACAACCTGACCTGGTCTTCGTAGGGATATTCAAAGAACTGTGAAACTGCGTTTATGTCATTCTGCGTTATCAGCCTGAAGATTGCCTGAGTGTTGAGTTGAGAGAGCACATACTTGCTCAAGTTTGCAGGTCTCTGAGAGACAGCCAGAAGACCAACTCCAAACTTTCTTCCTTCAAGGGCTATCCTCTTTGTCATACTTATGGCCAGGTTCTCCCTGCCTGCAGGAACCTCCGTGGCTCCCCTCTCTGGAGCAAAGTTGTGAGCTTCTTCAAGAACAAGGAGCCTTCTTGAAGGTTTTGACCTGGCAATGGACATTATCTCTCTGAGAAGGAGCCCCGTCATGTTTAGCCTGGTGTTTATGTTCACCACATCCCTGAGGTCTATTATGACCACATCAGCAGGTGAGCTGAGGGCTTCACCCAGCAACCTGAAGACTTGTGGTTGATTCTGGAGGACCTCTTCACCCATGTCTTTTGACAACATACGGAGCACTTCAAGCACCTCCTTTTTCAGTCCACCCTTAGAAGCCTCAAGGAGCATGTCTCCCAGGCCTCTTTCAGCATAAGCGGAGAGTCTGAGGTCCGGTTTTATGTAAGTCCTCATGTGGGTGAGGAATGTCCTTTCCTCCTCACCTTTCTCCTGAAGTAAAAGTCCATATTCTCTAAAGAGCTCCTTTATATCCTCCACCCATAGAGGAAGAAGTGTATAGGGTATTCTTACGTGGTGAATTCTGCTCTCTTCAATTCTGAGCTTCTGCCTGTACTCTCCGAACAGGTCAAAGACAAAGGTTTTGCATACAGCGGGTGGCGTGTTTTCAATGAGCCTTGCCACAAAGGTGGTCTTTCCAGAGCCTGTGGTCCCGAGGATAGCCATGTGCATGGAGCTTATTTTTGCAAGGTCCACATAAACTGATACTGGCCTTCCCACAAGGTTTCCAACCCTCACAGGCAAGTCCATTGAATAGCCAGAGAGGTTTGTTTTCATAACCCTCTTGAGGTCCTCATCCCCCTCTCTTACAGGAAGAAGCTGGTCACCCGGACGAAGACCGGAGAGGGGTGTGCCAAAGTAGCCCTCCTCTTTTTCTCTGAGCTCAAGGAGCACCCTGACCTTTCCCATAAGACCAGACGCCCTGAGAGAGGTTCTGAGGTAGGCAACAGCCCAGACCCTGCTTTCAGAGGGACCCTCTAAGGATTCTGGCTGACCTGTATGGGTGTATACCTTTGTGAGCTTGCACAGAAGCCTTCCATGCTCCCTTTGAGCCCACAGAAAGGACTGCTCTGGGAGGTTTTCAAAGAGAGCCACCACCGCCTCTGTGGAAGATTCAACGGACAGAACAACCGCCACCGTATCCTCAAAGAGTCTTACAGACCTTCTTTTGTAGTCCTCAAAGAGCTCAAGAAGCCTCCTTGCCTCCTCTCCATGCAGGGCGACCATGACCTCTAAATTGCCATCCTCCTCAAGTCCCGGTCTTGTGAGGTTTGCAGAACCCACAAGGGCTAGTCTGTCGTCTATCAGTATGAGCTTCGCATGAAGCTTTTCGTTTATGTATAGCTCAGCACCATACCTTTCAAGAGCTTTAAAAGTGCCCTCTCCCGTTATGCTCAAGTCCCTAAGCTCCCCGGCTCTGAGTATAACCTCAAGCCTCACACCTCTAGGAAGCACCTCGAGGAGTTTTTCAAGCATGCACTGGTCAATCCAGGGAGAGGCTATCTTCAGGCTCTTGCTGGCTGTTGCCACTTCCCTTCTGAGTATCTCAAGATATTCCTTCATTCTGAAACTCCACCCAGTTTCTGAAAACCCTCACAAGCTCAAGTGTTCTACTTCTAAGGTTATCCAGAGTTCCCCTGTTCTCCAAAATAAAGTGGGCGTATCTGAGCTTTTTCTCTGGAGGCATCTGATTTTTCCACCTTCTTTCAAAGTCTTCAGGACTGTAGCCAGCTCTCAGGGCTCTATCTCTGCATACCTCATAGGGTGCATACACCAGAAGAGTTGCATGGTAGTTTCTGTAGGTGCCCTTTTCCACGAGAAGGCTTGCCTCAACAACTACCACACCCTTTTCTGGAATTTTCCTGAACTCCTCTTCAAGCCTTTTGTAAAGGGCTATGTGGGTTATATTCTCTAAAAGCCTGAGCTTTTCAGCGTCCTTAAAAACCATGTCAGCAAGCCTTTTCCTGTCAATTTCTCCACCTTCATCAAGTATTTCACTGCCAAAAGCCCTTACCACCTCTGTGTAGACCTCACCCCTTTCTTCGTAAAAGCTCCTTATAATCCCATCTGCATCAAAAACCTGAAAGCCCGCTTCCTGAAAAAACCTTCCCACAGTGGACTTGCCCGAGCCAAGGTTTCCCGTCAGGGCTATCTTTAGCATTAAGGGATATTTTAAACTGGAGGTGCTGACATGAAGAGGCTTTTTGCTGTGCTATTTCTTATAAATCTTAGCTTCGCTGTGGAAGGAGAGCTCATTTTCAAAAACTCCTGTATGAGATGCCACACCGATAAGGACAAGAAGCCACTGGGCTATCTGAAGGAAAAATATAAAGGCAAGCCGGAGGCGGTTGCGGAGCTCGCCAGAAGGTGCCCATGGGGTCAGGGTCTGTCGGAGATGGAGATAGAGCTGGTGAGCAAGTGGCTGGCGGGTGTTAAGTAGAATGCGTTAATATATTCTCCATGCTAACACCTTACGAGGATGCACTGGAGCTGCTACTCGAAAACACAGAACCCTTGCCCACTGAAAAGATTTTCCTGTGGAATACCCTTGACAGAGTGCTTGCAGAGGACATAAAGGCGGATACAGACAAGCCTCCCTTTGACAACTCTGCAATGGATGGTTATGCGGTCAGAAGTGAGGACATCTCAGAAGTCCCTGCAAGGCTCAGGCTTGTGGGAGAGGCTCCGGCGGGTGGTGATGCGGACATAAGAGTGGAAAAGGGCACAGCGGTAAGGATATTCACCGGGGCTCCCATACCAGAGGGTGCGGACACGGTGGTGCCCGTGGAGTTTACAAAGCTTGAAGGAGAGTATGTGCTTGTGGAAAAGTCCCTAAGAAAGGGTGCCAATGTAAGACTGAGGGGTGAAGAGATAAAAGGAGGTGAGGTAATCCTCCAGAGGGGGACAAGAGTCAGAAGGTATGAGGTTAGTCTTATGGCTTCTGTGGGCAGAGTAATGGTGGAGGTCTTCAGAAGACCGAAGGTTGCCATCCTCTCAACGGGGGATGAAATAAGGGAGCTGGGAGAAGCCCTCGAAAGGCCCTCTCACATAAGAAGCTCCAACAACCATGCCCTGTATGCGGGGGCTTTAGAGCTTGGGTGTGAAGTGGTTCACTTAGGGATAGTGAGGGATGAGCCTGAGGAGATAGAAAGGGTGCTCAGGGATGTGGAGAGCTTTGACATATTTGTAAGCACGGGAGGCGTGTCTGTTGGTGATAAGGACTTTGTGCAGAGGCTCGTAAAGGAGATGGGCTTTGAGGTCCTCTTTCACAAGCTCAGGATAAAGCCTGCAAAGCCAGTGCTCCTTGCAAGAAGGGGCAGGAGCCTCTTCTTCGGTCTTCCTGGAAACCCTGTTTCCTGCATCATGGCTTTTGACCTTCTTGTAAAGCCTGCCATAAGGAGGATGCAGGGATTTCAGGAGTGCAGACCGCCTCTATACAGGGCGGAGCTGGTGAGGGGCTTTTCAAGAAAAGATGCGGAAAGAAGGGAGTTTGTGAGGGCAAGATTCTGGCAGAGAGATGGAAGGCTCTTCTGCGACTACTCCCCAAAAACCCAGTCCCACATGCTCACCTCCTACGTGGATGCCAACTGTTACATGGTGGTATACGAGGACGTGCATGAGCTTAAGGCAGGGCAGGTGGTGGACATAATCCCCTTTGACTGGTGATGGGAAAGAAGGAGATAGAAAGGTTAAGAGGGCAGGTGCTTCAGACTCTGGGAGAAAGGCTAAACATGGAAAAATGCCTTCTTCTGCTGTATGGCTCAACCGCTCTGGGAGAGGATACGGAGCTTTCCGACATAGACCTTGCACTGGACTGTCTTGAACCCCTTGATGACAGGCTGTTCCTTGAGATTGTAGAGGAGCTGAGTCTGAGAGTGGATACACCCAGAAAGATTGAGCTGGTGGAAATAAGAAGGCTTTCGGAAGAGTTCCTTGAAAGTATCATAAAAGGAGCGGTGCTATGGCATGTGGGGAGAGACTACTTAAAAAGCTGGTTCAGACAGAGAAGGCTCTGAAAAAGCTGGAAGGGGTAAGGGCTCTTGAGGAAAGGCTTGAAGAGGAGCTTCTCTACGAAGTGGCTACAAAGAGGTTTGAATACACCTTTGAAAGCCTGTGGAAGACAATAAGACTTTTTCTGCTTGAAAAGAAGGGGCTTGAGTGCAACTCACCCATGGATTGCCTAAAGGGCTTTTATTCGGTGGGTCTTCTCAGCAGGGAAGTTGCGGAGAAAATCGCAAAAACGGTCAGGCTCAGGAACGAAGTGGTCCACATCTACGACTTTTCTCTTGCGGGGAGAGCATATGTAGACATAAACTCAACCGCACTGCCCCTCTTCAGGGCGGTGGTTGAAAGAATAAAAGAGGAGTGCCAGAAGGAGGATTAGAGCCTTATAACAGTCTTTTTCCTCTCCATGTAGCCCTTTCTCAGCCTGTAGCCCTCCTCAGGATAAAGCCCATAAAAGAGGTTCTGCACATGGTTTCCTTCCACAAAGAAGCACCACCTTTCGAGAAAGCTCCCCACCACGAGGCTTGCAAAGGTTATGGCGTAGAAGGTGTAGTTATAGTTGCCAGTAATCCAGGAGTAGAGCACCAGAAAGAGGGGAACCACGAAGGTGAGTATGTATGCAACGGGAAGAACAGAGCCCAGAAGGTCTTTCCCTTTTTTGTAGTAGAACTCCGTGGTGCAGTAGTTATCGGTGGTGCTACCCGTGTCAAGAACCCTGATTGGTCTGTTGTGAGGAAGGTTGAGGGCTTCGTTTATGGTGGGTCTTGATATGAGAAACTGTCTTATGTTAAAGGCTATCCTGAAGGCAAGACCCAGGGACAGGAAAAGGAAGGTAAGGAAAAGGTAGGCGGGAATAAACTCCGGTCTGTAGTGGTAAGTAAGAGCCAGAAAGGCTGAAGAGCCAAGCATGAGATACATATTGAGGTAGTAAAGAACTGTGAAAGATGTGTTCCACTCAAGCACGAACTTGTTGCTGGCATATATCATGGCAGTAGAGAGGGCTGAAAGCCAGCCGAGGATAAAGGTTGTTATTCCAAGCAAGTGCTGCAAAAAGGGCTGTGCGTTAAAGTAGTAAGAAAGCCCATACAGAAGTAGGGTAAAACCATAAGCCCCGCTGAAGACTGCCTCCCTTGAAAGCCAGGAGGTGTGAAAACGTCTTATTGCCTTCCACGCTCTCAACTTGTGTCCAAGGTGAAAACTTGCCCCTATAGCACCCAGACCTATGAGAATGAGAGAAATGATGAGAGATATAAGAACCGCATTCCTGGGCATGGCAGTGTTTCTGCCAAAGAGAGTGAGAAATTCCATAAAGTAGGTAAAGGTAAAGAGGCCTATAGAAACACCGGCGGTAAGGAAAAACCATATAAGAGAGACTGGTGGGTGCATGCTTAACCTCCTACATGATGTCTTCTTAAAACTTCAAGGAAGAGCGGGTTATCGTGCTTTAAGAGGTGTTCATCCACATGAACCTTTGTTTCTGTCCTTGGTAGATAGTGATTGCCGGGGTTTGTTCCCATATCAGAGAAGAGCACGAAGCCGTTTCGCTCCTTTATAACTCTGTATACTTCACTTTCTGGGTCTTCTATGTCCCCAAAGAACCTCGCCCTTGCAGGACAGGTAAGAACACAGGCAGGTCTTCTATGTTCTGGTGGCAGGGACTCGTCGTATATCCTGTCTATGCAGAGGGTGCACTTTTTCATCACCTTGTCCGCTTCATCAAACTCCCTACAGCCGTAGGGGCATGACCAGGAGCAGAGTTTACAGCCTATGCAGTCATCGTAGTTTACCAGCACTATACCATCCTGCTCTCTCTTATAGCTGGCTCCAGTTGGACAGACAGGCACACAGGGCGCATCCTGACAGTGCAGACAGGACTTGGGAAGATGAAAGACCTGCGTGTTGGGAAATTCACCCATCTCATAGCTCATTATCCTGTTATACCATACGCCCTGTGGTTCCTTTCCATAGGGGTCAAAGTCGGAAAGGGGACCAAAGGCAGCTTGAGTGTTCCACTCCTTACAGTTGGTAGCGCAGGCATGACAGCCAACGCATGTGTTTAGGTCTATTACAAGGGCAAACTGTGCCATGCCTAAGCCTCCTTATTAATTAGCTGTTTTAGAGATAAAAGTTTTTGAAAAAGTTTAGTTGACAATTCTTTCATTCTCTTAAGGTTTTCCGCATCAGTTTCCTTCCTGTTTTCTAAATCTATTTGCATGCTAATCTCATGAAATTCACAGTGAATACTCTCTATCTCTTCCAATACAGCCATTACATCTTCTGGAAGTTCCCCCTTTACTGGAGCTACCAACTCATCCCACCTTTTGCCAAAATTACAGCTATGGCAGTCCTTGTGCTCAAAGGGTTTGCCTTCCTTTATAGCTCTTTCCAGCTTGTTTATGTAAAGAGCGTGCTGAGATATGTAAATGTCCGCATCCTTTACCAACTCAGAAAGCTTAGTCAAAGGCATCGCTTACACCTCACCAAATACTTCTTTCAGGTCTAAATCTATACCCAGAAGTTCAGACTTTACAGAGCCCTTTTCTTTTGCTTTGGATATGAGCTTAAAGCCTTCTTGGGAGTTGGCGTAAACCTCAAAGGTCTTTCTTTTTGGGTCTACAATCCAGTATTCTTTAACGCCTGAGCGCTCATAAACTTCTTTTTTCTCCGTCAGGTCATAATAGGCTGTTGAAGGTGAGAGTATTTCCACAACAATGTCAGGTGCTCCTTCTATACCTTTTTGGCTTATCTTTGCTTTTGAACCTTCAAGCAACACCACTATATCAGGCTGATAGGCGTTCTCTTGGTCAAGGTAGACATCAAAAGGAGCTATAAAAACTTTGCCTTTTTTTGTCTTTTCCACAAGCTCGTATAGCTTAATAAAAAATCTCTTCTCTGTTTCTTGATGCTCATAACCTGGCGCTGGGCTCATGATAAGCTCTCCCTCAATAAGTTGATAAGGGCTACCCTCTGGCAAGCGCTCGTAGTCCTCAATGGTGTATCTTTTCTTTTCTACTACCTTCACGGCTTATACCTCAGGACGGGCACCCACCTTTCTTCTATATAAGGTAGAGGTTTTACCTCAAACTGGGGTGCGGTTTCTGGCGTTTGGTCTTGAGCTTTATAAACCTTTACCTTTGTGTCAAACCAGGCAAGGTGGCCAGTGATTGGGTCTCCGTAGTAGATTTCTTTTCCTCCTATCTTTATGCTGTGGGGTATAACATGGTTCAACAAAAAGCCCTCATGGCCCTCTTCGGCCTCTGGCTTGAGGCCCCAAGCTCCCTTCATTTTACCTATGGCGTTCCAGGTCCATACGGAGTTGGGTTCTGTGGTTTCTGTCAAAAAGACCTGGCATTTTACCTTTCCTATCCTTGACTCTACCCAAACCCAGTCTAGGTGCTTTATGCCAAGCTTTTCCGCCGTTTTTGGGTTCATGTAAAGGTAGTTCCTTGAAGATATTTGTCTTAGCCATGCGTTTTGTGAGTCCCAAGAGTGGTACATCCATTGGGGCCTTTGTGTAAAGGCATAAAGGGGGTAGTCCTTTCCGGAAACCTCTTCCTCAAAGGGTGGATACCAGAAGGGTAGAGGGTCAAAGTACTTTATAAGCCTTTCCCTCAATATGGGGTCGTTGGGTGGTTGGTTTTTGCCCTCCCATAGGCCTTGGCCGGCAAGCCTAAAGGTCTGCAAGGTCTCAAGGTAGAAGTTAAAGATTATGGGCGCCACCTTTTTCATAAAGCCTACGCTTACTGCCCATTCTTGGTAGTCTTTGTTAACATGCCTGTAATATCTCATGTTTTCCGGGAGCTTGTAGTAGAAAAAGCCCTTATTCTTTATGTACATTTCAAGCTGGTTGGGGTTTGGTTCTCCTACAAAGTGCTTGTCTCCGTTTTTGCCACGCCATCCTGCCAAGGCTCCCACTCCCGGCCTTATCTGCCAGTTTATAAGAAAGTCCTTAAAGTCCTTATACTTCCTTGAACCATCTGGGTTTACAAAGCCAGGAAGCTTGAGCCTTGAGCCAAGCTCTACCATCACATCTCCCCAGCCTCTCACGTCGTAGCCGTTTGCCACAGGGTCTATAATAGGATGCCTGAGGGCATCCACTGGACCATCCACCGCGGAAGGCGGCCTGTCAAGAAGCGAAAGGGAAAACCATTGCTCAAGGTATGTGGCATCTGGGAAAACCAAGTCGGAATAAGCCACTTGCTCGCTGTAAAAGGCATCTATGGTTATCACCTTTGGAATTATGTAATTGCCAGCTGGGTCTGTGGCGGTTAAGGCTTCTATTATGTAAGGAATATTTTGGGAAGAGTTCCAAGCCATATTTGCCATGTATATCATCAAGACTTCTATGCCGTAAGGATTTCTTTCATATGCAGCAGGGATAACGTTTTGAATACAGCCATGTGCTGTAAGTGGGAACCACCAGCTATAAGCATGGTCTATTCTAACTGGGTTGCCTTTCTCATCCACTAAAAGGTCATCTGGGCTTTGTGGATATCCAAGATGCGGTCCTGGGTAAACCTCTCCATACTTTATCTCATCGGGCCTTGTGATCTTATAAGGCTTCGGTAGGTCCTCAATGTGCTTTGGATAGGGTGGCTTGTTGAGGAAGCCTCCGGGCACATCTACCACTCCTAGCATCATCATAAGAAGGAAGATGGTCCTGGCCGTCTGAAAGCCGTTGGTGTGGGATGCCACTCCTCTCATAACATGGAAGGATACGGGCCTTCCTATAACCTTTTTGTGCTTTCTTCCCCAAACATCCACCCACTCTATAGGAAGCTCTATGGGGTGGTATAGGGCTATGGTGCCCATCTCCTTGGCTATCCTTTCTATGTCCTTGGCGGGTATGCCCGTTATCTTCTCTACTTTTTCTGGGCTATAGTCTTTTACAAGCCTCTCTGCAAAGATCTCAAAGGCTGGTCTTACCCTGTAGCCCTCTGGCGTGGTAAATTCACCTATAAAGGCAGGGTCTAAGTCCTCTGGCACTACCCTGTCTGCAGGCTTAAAAGACTGGGACTTTTTGTCAAAGACCATGGGCTTGCCTTCCTGGTTCCTATAAAAGAGTCCATCCTTTGGAGTGCCGGGAGCCTGAATTACAAGCCAAGATGCGTTGGTATATTCTCTTAGAAAATCCCAGTTTACCAGGTTGTATTTGAAAAGCGCATGCATTATACCCATAAAGAAGGCGCCATCTGTGCCCGGTTTTATGGGTACCCACTCGTCCGCTACAGCTCCATAACCCCACCTTACGGGGTTTACCACCACAAACTTTCCACCCTTTCTTTTCATCTCTTGAATGCCAAGCTTGAAGGGATTGGAAGAGTGGTCTTCGGCCACACCTATAAGCATAAAATACTTGGTGTTTTCAAAATCCGCTTCTCCAAACTCCCAGAAGGAACCACCGATAGAATAGAGGCCCGCTGCTGCAATGTTAACAGAGCAAAAACCACCGTGTGCTGCCCAGTTAACCGTACCAAGCTGGGATGCAAACCAGCTGTTTATCTGTTGCATTTGGTCCCTTCCTGTGAAAAAGGCTATCTTGTAAGGTCCCTTTTTGCGAGCTTCCTCAAGCCACTGGGTGGCTATCTGAAGGGCTTCTTCCCACTCAATCTCCCTGAATTGCCCGGAGCCTCTTGGACCAACTCTGAGAAGTGGTTTTCTTAGCCTTGCAGGGCTGTATTCCTTCATTATGCCAGAGGAACCCTTGGCACAGAGAACACCTTTGTTGGTAGGATGGTCGTCGTTGCCCTTTATGTATGTCACTTTATTATTTCTTACATATACCTCTATACCACACCTGCATGCACACATATAACATGTGCTGTAGGCTTTTCTGTCATAAAAGCTACCGCCTATCTCCATGGTAGACCTCCTGTGAAGTTATAAAATAAAACTTTTTCACAGTCTTTCCCTTTCAACCTTCTTATATGTTTATAAGCCCGGCTTATTACTCCTATAAGCCTGTCTTATGTAGATATTAAACCCTCACCTCCTTTACCCACCCCCAGTTCTTCAGAGTCCATTCCACAGTCCTTTTTATACCCTCCTCAAGGCTCACCTGAGGCTTCCAGCCAAGAAGACTCTCAGCCTTCTGAATGTCCGCCCATGTGGCTTTCATATCAGCTTTGTGGAAATCTTTTAGCTCAAGCTGTGCCTTTTTGCCCGTGTATTTTTCTATGAGACCTATAACCTCCAGTAGAGTGTGGGGGTTGTTGTTGCCCAGGTTTATTATCTCGTAGCCTAGGGGCTTTGTGGCCAGTATGGTTCCCTCTGCAATGTCGTCAATGTAGGTAAAGTCCCTGCTCTGGGAACCGTCGCCAAAGACCTCAAGTGTCTTCCCTTCCAGAACCCACTTTATGAACCTGAAGATGCTCATGTCAGGCCTTCCTGCAGGACCGTAGACGGTAAAATATCGAACCACAGACACATCTATGCCATACAGGTAGTGGTATGTGTAGCACAGCACCTCTGCAGACTTTTTGGAGGCAGCGTAGGGCGATATGGGTGTGTTCACCGGCAGGTCTTCCCTGAAGGGCATGGGCTGTCCTGCATAAAGGGATGAAGTGGAAGCGAGCACAAACTTTTTTATGCCCCGCTCCCTGCAGAGCTCAAGGAGGTTGAGAGTTCCCAGCACATTGGTGGTAAAGTAAACTTGGGGGTTTTCTATGGAATACCTGACCCCTGCCCTTGCCGCCTCGTTTATCACACAGTCAAAGGAATGCCTTTTAAAGGCCTCTTCCAGTGAATGCCTGTCCTCAATATCCATATGGTAGAAGGTAAAGTTCTCATACTCCTTCAGAAGCCCCAGCCTGTATTCCTTCAGCCTTGTATCGTAGTAATCGTTCATGTTGTCCACGCCAACAACTTTAAAACCCTTTTGAAGGAGCTTCTCTGAAACCTTCCACCCTATAAAGCCCGCACAGCCGGTGACCAGAAAGCTCTCCATGGCTTAGAATTTTAACATGCCCCTTGAAATCTACGAATTTTTGCTGAAAAAAGGCTTAGAGAGAAGACCTGTGCAGGAAAAGTTCTTCAGCATTGTCCTGTCAGCCATAGAGGAGGGAAACAACTGCGTGAAGGTCATTCAGGCACCTACAGGAACGGGAAAGACCTACGGCTATCTCATACCCCTTATGGAAAAGGGGCAGAAGGCCATAATCTCCACGGGAACAAAGCTCCTTCAGGAACAGCTACGCAGAGACATAGAAACTCTGAGGTCTTGTTACTTATACATCTTCGGCAAGGAGATAAGCTATCTTGTTATGAAGGGCAAGAGCAACTATCTGTGCCTTGACAGGTATTACGATCTGCCTCTGGAGAAAAGACCGGCTGAGCTGGAGATGGCTGTGGAGGGGAGCTGGGATGGAGATTTTGAATTTGTGAACCTTGAGACAGAGCTCAGAGAGAGGCTGTGTGTGGATGATGACTACTGCACGCCCCACTACAGGCAGACATGCAGTTTCAGGCAGGATTGCTACTACTGGGGAAGGTTAAAAAGGCTTGAAAGGCAGGCGGACCTTCTTGTGGTAAACCATGCCCTCCTGAGCCTGAAGGAGTTTGAAAACCCTGAAGAAAGGGTGCTGGTGCTTGACGAAGCCCATGAGCTTGACAGATACATAACCAGCAGTCTCACATCAGGGGTATCCCTTTATACCCTCAGAGTGGACATAATGGGCAAGGTGCTTGATTTTCTGAAGGAGGCAAGGTTTGAGCCGGAGGAATTTTTCATAAAAAACTTTGAGAGGCTCTTTAAGGAACAGAAGGAGGAGCTCCCGCTTGAGAGCCTTCAGCCTTATGCAGAAGCCTTTGAAAAGAGCATACTCTCACCACTGCTATTTTTCCACAGGACCATAAGGGAGAACCTTATATCAGAGCTCACAGGCTTTATCACAGACAGAATTTTTGTGAGCCTTACTTTTAAGGATTATCTTCTCAAGAGCGGTCTCGTTGACTGGGAAAGATACCTTGACCTGAAGGCAAACCTTGAGAAACCAACTGAAGAAGAGGAAAGGTGGATAAAGAGGCTAAGAAACTATGAGCTTCTCACAAGAAGACTGCAGAAAGTCAGAGAATTTTACAGAATCATGAAGGAAGACCCTCCCGGTATGGGATACCTTGTGGGCAGGCGATTCAGTAAAAGACTTCAGACTTTCAACTACTGGCTGGAAGTGTTCCCAGTTTTTCCGGCGGGACATGTAGATTTCACAGAATACAGGGCTGTAATAATAACCTCTGCCACCGTTGAACCCGAGGATATAAGGCAGACTCTCGGAATAAGCGGAGAATACTACGAGCTGGAGCATACCTTTCCCTACGAGAGGGTCAATTTTCTCCTTTACTCTGCAGACCCGAGAAAAAAGGAAGAGTGGGAGAACTGCCTCAAAGACGCCTACAGATACCTGAGAAGTTTACATGAGAGAGTGCTTGTGCTTCTTACTAACAGAGAACACATAAAGCTCTTTGAAAGGGAGGAAGGGGTTGCCTTTCAGGGGGATGAGCCCCTGTCCGGTCTTCTTGAAGACCTGAGGTCCGGAAGGATAAGTGCACTGGTCGGTCTTGACAGCCTCTGGTTTGGGGTTGATGTAAAGGGTGAGAAGGGGATCCTCATGGCAAAGCTGCCCTTTGAGAGCCCCGAAGAGCCAATAACCTTTCACAGGATAAGGTTTCTGAAATCTGCGGGACTTGACCCCTTTGAATACCAGAAGAGAAAGGCTCTCATAAAGTTCAGGCAGGGTATAGGCAGGCTCATGAGGAGCAGGGAAGACAGGGGCACCATAGTGCTCTGCGACAGGAGAATATTCAGGTTCAGAGAGTTTCTCAGGGCTCTGGAGGAGCTGGGCATCAGGATTAAGCATATAAGCACATAAATATGCCTTATCTCCTGCTCCAGAGGTTTTATAGCTCTTCCAGACTCGCCCCTTATATTTTTCACAAGGAGGTGCGTATATGGACAGAAGGGGCTTTTTCAGATGGTTATCCTTGCTTGCTTCCGTGCCTTTAATTAACAGAGTAGGACAGGCAAGCCCGCAGAGGCTTGACATGTCTCAGGTAAAAAGGGAGGCAGAGGTTGGAGTTATCTACCACTGCGACTTTCCTCAGGAGGACAGGTTCAGGACCATGCTCAGAAATATAGGCAACCACCTTTCTGTCTATGACTTTAACCCTATGAAAATAAAAATCGTGGTGGTAGCTCACGGACCTGGAGTGAAGTTCTTTATGAAGGACCTGTCGGGCAGTCCATGGGAAAAGGAAACCATAAAGATTCAGGAGCTTTACGAAGAGGAAAAATCCCTCTCCATGTATGGTGTAGAGTATCTCATATGCAACATAACCCTTCAGAGGCTTAAGCTGGATGCCAGCAAACTACATGAATTTACGAAGATAGTGCCATCAGGTGTCGGCATAGTAGGACACCTTCAGGCTGTTGAAAGATTTGCTTACATAAAGGTGCAGTAGCCTAAAAGCCGAAGGTCATGGGGATGTCCATGTTCACATCCTTGACCTCTTTTATGTCAGGAAATTTATTCCTGAGAGCCCTCTCTATGCCTGCCTTGAGCGTAAGCACGGACATGCCACAGCCTGAGCAGGCCCCCACCATTCTCACAAGCACAGTGCCATCCTCCTTTATGTCCACCAGCTCCACATCACCCCCATCAAACCTGAGGGCTGGCCTTATCTCATCAAGAACCGCTTCAACCTCTTCCCATGTGGGCATTGCCATCTTTTTCCTCCTTTAAAAAGTGTATAAACTATAAGAGTATGCAAGGGGATAAGTCCATCAATGAGGAAAATCAATATGTGGTGATAGGAAAGGTGCTTGACACGTACGGTCTGAAAGGAGAGCTAAAGGTGCAGACTTATCTGGAAAGAAGGCACTGGTCAAAAATAAAAAGGGTTTTTCTCAAGCGTAAGGGAGGTGAGTATGTGCCCTTTTCCGTGGAATACACAAAGCCCCACGGCAAGGACCAGCTTATTCTGAAGTTTGAAGGCTTTAATGCTATTGAGCAGGTGGAGGCCTTCAGGGGGGCAAAGATTTTTCTTCCAGAGGAGGAGCTTCCCAAAAAGAAGAGGGGAGAATACTATTACTTTGAGCTTGAGGGGCTGGAGGTTCTTACAGAAAGTGGGAAGCAGGTGGGAAGGGTTTCGGGCATCATTGAACAGAAGCCTTACGACCTTCTGGAGGTGGACGGAGGAAGGCTTTACATACCTTTCGTGGAGGCGCTTGTGAAAGATGTAAGGTTAAAGGAGGGGAAGGTCATAGTAAAGGATATACTGGCTGAGCTCTAATGCCTCCTTGCCCATGTTATGGGACCAAAATGCACCTCCATACCTGCCTGACCTATGACCTCTGAAAGGGATGGGTGGGAATACATGGACTTGGAAAGGAAGTCCACCCTTAGGTCTGCCTTCATGAGGTGAACAACCTGATGGAGAAGCTCACCCGCATGAGGACCAAGTATATGACATCCCAGCAAGCGTCCATCTTCATCCACCACAAGCCTTACAAAACCCTCGTTCTCCCCGTCATCCATAGCCTTTGGGTTTGACACAAAGGAGACAACGCCAACCCTTACCTCGTGCCCCCCTTCCTCCGCCTGGTCTTCTGTGAGCCCCACGCTGGCAATCTCGTAGGCGGAGTATATTATCTTTGGAACAATCCTTTCATCCCTGACCATGTCCTCCTCCCCCAGCATGTGGCTTATGGCTACCTTTGCCTCATACATGGACTTGTGGGCAAGCATGAGGGGTGAGGTTATGTCTCCGCAGGCGTATATGTTGGGGATGCTCGTCTGACAGAACTGGTTTACCTTTATAAAGCCTTTGCTGTCTTTCTGAATACCCACCTCTTCAAGTCCGATACTTTCCGTGTTTGGCTTCCTGCCCACCCCCAGGAGGATAAGGTCTGCACTCACTTCTGAACCATCGGAAAGAACAGCCCTGATACCACCCTCCGAAGGCTCCCAGCTCTCAACTGTAGCTTTCAGCTTTATCTCCACCCCAAGCCTTTTTAGCTTCCTTGCGAGGTATCTGGAGGATTCCTCGGGAATATCCGCAGATGGAAGAAGCCTGTCTTTCAGTTCCAACAGAAGCACCTCAGAGCCATACATCCTGAATATGTAGGCAAACTCCACACCCACTGCACCACCGCCCACTATCAGGATTTTCCTGGGAAATTCCTCAAGGGACCATATCTGGTCTGTGTCGTAGACATACCTTCCATCGGGCACAAGGTTTCCCAGGGAGGAAGTAGAAGAGCCCGTTGCCAGCAGGATGTATCTCCCTCTGAGTTCAATGCCCTCTGGCTCCACCACCACCGTATGGCTGTTCTTGAGAACTCCCCTTCCATAGAAGATGGGAATTTTGAGATGCTCTGCAAACTTTTTGAAGTTTTCCCTTATGGTGACCACCACCCTGTCCCTGCCCTTTTTGAGTTCCTGCATACTGAGCTCGTATCCCTTTAGGAATATGCCATATTCTGGAAGCCTGTGAAACTTATCAAGCATGTAGGCTCCATGCCTCATATACTTTGAGGGTATACAGCCCCTGTTGAGGCAGTTCCCTCCCACTGTCTCTGGGCTCAGCTCCACAAGGGCAACCTTCATACCCCTTCTGTGGGCATACAGTGCCCCCTCGTATCCACCGCTGCCTGCGCCCACTATAACAAGGTCATACATCCTTTCTCTTCCTCCTTTCCCTGTATACTGCCTGCCTGCATTGCCTTATTATGGTGCGATACTTGTAGTAAACGGAAGGGACCTTTATGGGCAATCCGTAATACCTCTCCAGCATAAGCATAATCTCCTCTGTGGTTACATACCTGTGGTTTCTTATCAAGCCCTTTATGTATTTCACTATACGGGTTTCCTTCATGGGTCCTTGATATTTTAACAGGCTCTGGTATACGCCTTGATGAGCTTTGTCATTGTATGCCTCTGACAGAGGGCATAAAGTCTCAGGAGTATGACTCAGGAGCAGTGGGATTTTGTAAATGTGCTCGTAATAGTGGCAAGGTTTGTTCAGGTTTTTGGTTTCTTCTTTGCCATACTCATGCTGGTAAAAGAATTTCCCCTTGGGCACACCTTTCTTGTTTTCGCCATAAATCTGGTAGGCTTCTTTGCCATACTGACTGGTGTGCTCATAAAAGCTTTCTCCCTGCCAGAAGTTCTTATGGCGGATGCGATAATTATTGGTCTCAGCCTTGCTATATTCATGAAGGCTTACAGGGTAAAGAGGCTCAGGGAGAAGTTTCCACCACCGCCCAGACCCCACACCCGATGTCCAGTATGTGGCAGTTTTGTAAACCCTGAAGGAGATTACTGTGTGCTTATGGACAGCAAGAGTCTTCTTTACTTTGATAGAAAGGAACACATGGAAGCCTTCATAGAAAACCCCCAGCTTTACAGGGTTTCAAAAGAGATTAACTACGATGGTGTGAGAAAGATATGCATAAACAAGGAAGAGGGATGGAAAGAATGGGGGCAGAGCCCCCAGCGAGTTACTTCACAAAATCCCTTAGAGCTTCATAGGCCTTCATAGCCTTTTCAAATCTTTCGTTGATAACCTCCCAGTTGAGGTTCTGAAGAAAAGCATCAATGTAAGGGGGTCTTTTGTTCTTCTGGTCCACGTAGTAGGCGTGCTCGTAGGTATCAAGAATTATGATAGGTATGAGGCCTGTGTAGTTATAAACGTTATGAGCGTCAAGGCCATTTATTACTAGCCTTCCGGAGAATATATCCAGACCAAGAAGAGCCCATCCCCTGAAAGCTATGCCCGTTGCCTTTATCTCCTGAATACAGGCATCCCATGAACCAAAGTCCTCCTCTACCTTCTTCTTGAGGGCTTCTGATGGCTGTCCTTTTGCACCAAGATGACCGAAGTAGAGCTCATGAAGCACAACTCCCATGTAGTTGAAGGTTTCCTCCACTTTGAGCTCTCTGAATTCAGAGTAATTCTGGTTTGCCTTGCTTCTGTCTGAAAAGCTCAGATCTGCCAGCTTTTCCTGAATTTCGTTGTATTTTGCCACATAGCCTTTGTAGTGGGCTTCAAAGTGTGGCTCTATCTGCTCGTTGGAAATTCCGTTGAGGTTTGCTGGTTTGAGATGGTCTTTGGGCTGCACCTTATGCACTGGCATGGTTCACCTCCTTAAGGGTTTTTAAGAGATTATAACCCTTCTCTGAGACCACCTTCTATGAGAAAGCTCAGTATCCATGCCTGTGCTGGTGCATTTGACCCCCCATTCCTTTCCTTACAGGTGCCTGCACCTTCACTTCACCGGATTTTTCAAACTTGAGAGTGAGCTCTACCGTGTCGCCCTCCTTCAGTGGCTTTTTGAGGTTTATGAGCATTATGTGAAGACCGCCTGGCTTTAGCTCTACTTTACCACCAGCCGGAACCTCAATAGCCCTTACCCTTCTCATTTTACCTTCTGCAGTTTCATGAAGCTCAGTTATCTCAGAGGCGTTGTTAGAGGCATCAAGAAGTCTGTCTGCCTCCTTACCCTTGTTTTCAATCACCATATAGGCTGCGGACATCTTGGAGGTGGGAGGCACCTCTCTTACCCATGCATCCTTTAACTCAATCTTTGGCTGGGCTAGAGCGACCACTGCAAACGTAAGAGCGCCTGAAAGCACTTTTTTCATGACTTCACCTCCTGAGTGAATTTAAAGAAAATTTTAAAGGTCAGTTTATGAAAAGTCAATGAAAACCAGCCCGGCGGGAGTCGAACCCGCAACCTTGGGATCCGTAGTCCCACGCTCTGTCCAGTTGAGCTACGGGCCGTATGGATTATATTATATGCCATAATGCTTAAGGAAACCATAGACCCCCTATCTCTACAGTATGAGAATTCTCGCAGATACTTTCGAGAATTCCTCTCCGAAAGGGAGCATATCCTTCCACATTTAAAGCCAGATAAAACTCCTGTGCTCCTTATGGACCTGCAGGGTATAAAGAGCAGATACATTGAGGTAAAGTATCACTTTTCCCAGTTTAAGGTTTACTACGCAGTCAAAGCCAACGACCACATGGATGTTCTTAAAACCCTTGCAGAGCTTGGCTCTGGCTTTGAGGTAGCTTCCTCTCAAGAGCTACAGAAAGTTCTTAGCCTGGGAGTAAAGCCAGAAAGGGTCATATCCAGCAATCCCATAAAGCCCATGGATTTCATAGATTACGCCTACAGAAAGGGGATTAACAGGTTTGTGGTGGACTCTTTTACTGAGGTGGACAAGATATCAAAGGTAGCTCCCAGGTCAAGAGTTTATGTGAGGCTGGTGGTTCCCAACGAGGGAAGCGACTGGCCACTTTCAAAGAAGTTCGGCGTGGATGTGGATATGGCCCTTGATATATTAGAATACGCACAGAATAAGGGTCTTGTGCCATATGGCATAACCTTTCATGTGGGCTCGCAGTGCAACAACTTCAGAAACTGGCTAATCGGTATAAAGAGGGTAAGTGAACTCTGGCAGAAGTCAAAACTCAGAGGGCTGAGGCTTCAGATGCTAAACATGGGCGGAGGTATTCCTGTAAGATACACCTACGAGGCCCTCAGGATAGAGGATATAGCCTACTACGTAAAGGGTCTTTTGCAGAAGTTCATGCCCTCTCTCCCCCATGAGCTTCAGATAGAGCCAGGAAGGGGCATTGTGGGAGACCAGGGCATAATGGTCTGCAGAGTTATAGGAAAAGCGAGGAGAGGTGATGAGAACTGGCTATACATAGACACGGGCGTCTTTAACGGGCTTGCGGAGGCTCTGGGGGGAATAAGATACCCCTTCTATCTGGAGAAGGAGGGAGAGCTTAAGGAATGGACTATTGGAGGTGTCTCCTGCGACAGCATGGATGTGGTGGCACGCATGGTGCCGCTGCCTGAGCCAGAAGTTGGGGACTACTTATACATACTCTCCGCCGGTGCCTATACTACTGTTTACGCAGCAGACTTTAACGGCTTTCCAGAGCCTGAGGTTCTGTGCCTCTAAAAGTAAGGGAGACCGTTCCATCTGCATCGCTGTTCACATATACCCATGACCTGAGAAGAGGTTCAGAAAGCTCAAGAAAGGTTTTATCAACTACGGGCATATTTAGCAGAAGTAGCGTATTTTCAGCAAGCCTGAGCATGTATTCCATATCTCTGGATGGTATCACCTCCCTGTAGCCCATGAAAAGCACGTTGGGGTTCATGTAAAAGGCATCCTTAAGACCCTCTTCAAAGGTGTCAACATCCACGCCGACCTCCCTCTGAATTACAAGAGACTGCCCATGCCTGAGCAGGAAGGTAAGAGGCGACTCAAGAATGAACACAACCCTGCTGTAGTTATCACATATATTCTGCAGAAGGGAATATATGAGCGTGTTCACAAGGGCATGATTTTTCCCCTGAAATACAACAAAGCCAGAGCTGTATAGCCTCAATATCTCATCAAGCCTTCCGGCACTATTTTTGTCAGGGCACAGCCTGCCAAGGGGCGGTATATGGTAGGGTGTTTTAAGTATGTAAACCACATAGCTACCCCTCTGGGTTATGTATTTGACCCTGAACCTTCCCACATTCTGAAGACCAAAGGAAAACATCCCCTCCC
Organism: Aquificaceae bacterium; assembly: GCA_037481935.1. NCBI lineage: Bacteria > Pseudomonadati > Aquificota > Aquificia > Aquificales > Aquificaceae > Aquificaceae bacterium. The sequence continues at coordinate 26,484 of JBBFKQ010000010.1, forward strand.
TTCCAAGTGGACCCAGAGCAAAGGGTGTATGGCTTCTGAGGGCAACCAGCGTATCCCTTATGTCCTCAGGGGTGAGAAGGGCGTCGGATACCTTTATGAGTTTCTGACCCCTCTTTTCCGTTATAAAGGCCTTTGGCACCAGGTATACCTCTGTTATATCCTCGCTTGCACTCAGATAACTTATCAGGTGTGGCACATAGTTCATCCTATCTCTCCTTGTTGATAATCCTCATAGCAGGGTCAGCAGTAAGAATTATATTATGCCTAAACTTCAGGAGGAGAAAATGGCAGTAAAGGATGTTATGGAGGCTCTAAGGGATACGGTTGTTAACAACTCAAGGCTCTCTGAGCTTGTCAAGGACATAAAACTTATAGGTAGAACCCTTGAGATAGTCTACAGGCTTCCTCAAAAGGGGCTTGAGGAAGATATAGTTGAAAAGACAAGAAATGCCCTTGAGAGGGTGCCTGATGTAGAAGACATCAAGGTAAGGTTTGTGGAGGATGTTCCTGCACAGCCTGTCATGGGTGCACCTGCCTTTACCAGAAGGAGGGTGCCGGGCATAAAGCATCTGATAGCAGTGGGCAGTGGAAAGGGCGGCGTAGGAAAGTCCACCGTATCTGCAAACCTTGCCCTCGCCCTTTCAAAGCTGGGCTACAGAGTAGGTCTTCTTGATGCGGACATATACGGACCAAGCATCCCCACCATAATGGGGGTAAAGGGTGAAAGGGTCCATGTGGATGAAGGAAACAGGATTATACCGGTGGAGAAATACGGAATAAAGCTGCTGTCTATAGGCTTTTTACTTCCCTCCGAAGATACCCCGGTTATATGGCGTGGTCCCATGCTTATGAAGGCCCTGACCCAGTTCCTCTTTGACGTTAAATGGGGAGAGCTTGATTACCTTGTTCTTGACCTTCCGCCTGGCACGGGGGATGTTCAGCTCACACTGGCTCAGAACGTGCACATGGGGGGTGCAGTGGTGGTTACAACTCCTCAGGATGTGGCTCTGGCGGATGTGAAGAAGGCGGTTGCCATGTTCAAGGAGGTTCAGATACCAGTTCTGGGTGTTATAGAGAACATGGCATACTTTATCTGTCCCGACAGCGGTAAAAAGTATTACATATTTGGAAAGGGAAGGGTGGCAGAATTTGCGACCGCATACGGACTGAAGATCCTTGGCTCCATACCCGTTGACCCTGAGCTTGCGGAGACTTCAGACCTGGGGGTGCCCGTAGTGGAAAGCCATCCCGACTCAGACACCGCAAGGGCCTTTATAAGCATAGCAAAACTTATAAGCGACATAACAGAAAGGAGGTAAAAAATGTTTGTAAAAAAAGCAGGAAAAAGGGTTGTTTACCTTGACCACATAGCCACAACGCCTGTGGCAGAAGAAGTCCTGCATGCCATGCTTCCCTACTTCAGGGAAAACTTTGGAAATCCCACATCCCTGCACAGTTTTGGACAGGTGGCAAAGAAGGCCATAAACGAAGCCCGTGAAAAGCTGGCAAGTCTTACCAACGCAAACTCTCCAGAGGAACTCATCTTTACTTCTGGTGGTATAGAGGCAAACAACCTTGCCATAAAGGGTATAGCGGAGGCATATGAAAAAAAGGGAAGGCACATAGTCACCACAGAGATTGAACACCACTCTATTCTCCACCCCCTCAAGAGCCTTGAAAAGAAAGGTTGGGAAGTTACATACCTAAAGCCCGATAACTACGGCCTCATAGACCCTCAGCAGCTGGCTGATGCCATCCGGCCCGATACGGTGCTGGTGAGTATAGGACATTCCAACAGGGAAATAGGAACCATACAGAACATAAAGGAGCTTGTCCGGGCTGCAAAGGAGAAGAACCCAAAGGTTATATTCCATACGGACGCCTGCCCCACACTGGGACACTACCCTGTAGACCTTAAGGACTGGGGCGTGGATGCTGCATCCTTTACCGCCCATCTCATGTATGGACCCAAGGGCGTGGGAGCCCTCTGGACGAGGAAGGGCGTGAAGATAAGACCACTCATTGAGGGTGGAACTCAGGAAAGGGGGGTCAGAGCGGGAACTGAGAACGTGCCGGGCATAGTGGGCTTCGGCGCTGCATGCGAGCTTGCCATGAGAGAATTATCTGACAGGATGCAGAGGCTGTCTTCTTACAGAGACAGGCTCAGAAAGGGTCTGGAAGAAAGGCTTGAGATGATAGAGTTTACTGGGCATCCCATCCAGAGATTACCACACCACCTATCTCTGATCGTGCATCTTATAGAGGGGGAGGCTATGCTTCTCAGGCTTGACCTCATGGGCATAGAGACGGCCTCTGGTTCCGCCTGTGTATCCCTCGCCCTGAAGCAATCTCATGTGCTCTTTGCGGTAGGTGTTCCAAAAGAGGTGGCAAACGGCTCCATAGTTTTCAGTTTTGGAAGGGAAAACACGGAGGAAGACGTAGAATACGTTATAGAGGAGTTTCCAAAGACAGTGAAACTGCTCAGAGAGCTATCTCCCTTTAATCCTGAGAACTGGGAGCAATATGTAAAGGGTAAAAAATGAAGATTCTGGTTCACATCTGCTGTGCTCCTGATGCGGTTTACTTTCTCAAAAGGCTGAGAGAGGACCATCCTCATGCACAGCTTGTGGGCTTTTTCTACGACCCCAACATCCACCCCTACGAAGAATACAGACTGAGGCTTCTGGAAACCCACAGGGCCTGCAGGGAGCTGGGCATAGAGCTCCATGAAGGTGAGTATGACCTGGAAAACTGGCTATCTGCGGTAAAGGGCTATGAGGAGGAGCCAGAAAGAGGCAGGAGGTGCGCCATATGCTTTGACTACAGGCTTCTCAGGAGCCTTGAGTTTGCAAAGGAGGTGGGTGCAACCCACCTGACCACAACCCTTCTCATGAGCCCCAAGAAGGAGTTTCTCATGCTAAAAGAAAGTGGTGAAAAGGTATGTGAGGGCTCGGGCATACAGTTTCTCCCTCTGGACTATCGCAAGGGTGGTGGCACTCAGGAGATGTTCAGGCTCTCTAAAGAGCTTCAGTTTTATCATCAGGACTACTGCGGATGCATTTACGGACTTTTCAAACAGAAAAAGGGAGATGTGCACTGGGACCTCCTATCTTCTGGCGGAAGGAGACCTGGAAGCAAAGAGGAGCTGAGTTTTATAAAGGAGATAAGGCTCTTTGCACAGGGTGAGCTTGGTCTTTCCTGCAGGGAATGGGAGTTTGGGTTCATAAACTGGCGGCTCCTTCAGGGAAGGCTGGAGGTAGCAGGTCAGACAGTCCCTTCCTTTGTCCGACCCTACTCTCCTTCCATAAAAGGTCTTCTGAAGGCGGACCCGGAAGAGAAGGTGGGAAGGGTCATATACTTCAACAAGGGAGGTCTAAAAGTTATACTCACAGAGGGGCTCAGAGACGAGCCTCTTGATACGCCAGACAACCTCTGCAGTCCCACCTTTCTTGTGCCAGAAGATTATGAGGAGCTTCTTCTGAAAAATCGTGTTTCAGCCACACTTCAGACGGAGATAGTCCCAGAAAGGTCTCTTCTTTTAATTATTGGCAGCACAGAGGCTGAGGAAATAGTCCACCTGCCTGCAGATACCCTTCAGGATGGAAGGGGTATAAGCATGGACTGGCTCAGGGAGTTTCTCTCAAGGGGGCGGAGGGAAATTGCTATAGGAAAAAGAGCTTACCTTGTAGCCGGCGCCAGCAGTCTGGGAAATCCTGGCATAAGATACTTTGAGGAGAGAACGGGCAAAAAGGTCAGCAGTCTTCTCTGTAATCAAAACTTTTAGACTCAAGCCATAGCACATCCATCTCCTGAAGGGTCATATCCTTTAGCTCCCTGCCCATCTCTCTGGCTCTCCTCTCCATATACCTGAACCTTTTTTCAAACCTGTCGTTGGCCTTCTGCAGGCAAAGCTCGGCGTCCAGCCCCAGAAGCCTCCCAAGCTCCACCACCGCAGTGAGGAGGTCGCCCAGCTCGTGCTCCAGCTCTCTTCTATCTCCCAGAGCCATGGCTTCTTTTAACTCCTGTAGCTCCTCCATGAGCTTCTCTATGACCTGCTCGGGTCTTTCAAAGTCAAAACCCACAAGGCTCGCCCTGTCCTGAAGCTTCTGAGACCTCATAAGAGCTGGAAGATTTCTGGGAACACCATCAAGGACGCTCTCCCTTTCTCTGAGCTTTCTCTCCTCCCAGTTTCTGAGAACCTCTTCCGGGCTTTCACAGCCAAAGACATGAGGGTGGCGGTCTACGAGCTTTTTGCTGAGCCCTTCTATCACATCCTTTATGTCAAAGGCAGACCTCTCCTTAGCTATCTGAGAGTGGAAAACCACCTGAAGCAGAAGGTCTCCAAGCTCTTCTTTCAGCTTCTTGTCATCACCCGAGTCTATGGCATCAAGGAGTTCATAGGCTTCCTCTACAAGGTATTTTTTCAGGCTCTGGTGTGTCTGAGACCTGTCCCAGGGACATTTTGAGCGTAGCTCTTCCATGATATTCAGGAGTCTATCAAAGGCTTCCATGGGCTATATTATAGTCTATGCTGAGAGAGGCTCTGAAACTGCTTTTCCTCATAGTATCCTACAACTTCATACTTCATTACCTGTCCACCTTCCTGCCAGTCCCCCTATTCCCCTATCAGATGGAAGATATTCTCATGGTAGCATCCTTTGTTTCAGCTCTTTACCTGGCCTGGCTTTTTGGATACAGAGAGAGAACAGTAATCTGGCTTGCATACGTTTCCCTCTTTCAGGTTGTAGGACTTTCATTCTTGAGAGAAGACTATGAGGTCATAACCCAGTTTCTTCCACCTCTTTTGCTGACCGTTTCCCTTATATGGCTTTTTGAATCTCCCATGGAAAGAAGAACGAGAAGGCTTGAGGAGGAAAGAAGGAGGCTTGAGGAAGAGCTTAGAAGGAATGACGCAGAACTCAGAAGACTTCTTGAGCAGATAAACCTTTCAAAAGACCTCGCAGAGAGGCTTTCCAGGGAGAAGGAGATCATAGAGAGGGAATTCAGAAGGCTGAGGGAGGAAGAGCTCGCAGAGAAGGAAGAGCTTGAGCGTGAGAGGGAAATTCTGGTCCAGAAGCTTCAGGAGAATCAGAGAAAACTCACTGAATACACAGATAGGCTTGAAAGACTTACAAAAATAAACAGAGAACTCTTTGAGATGCTCGAAGCTATACAGGATGTAGAGCCAAAGGGAGGAAAAGAGGAAGTATCAAGATTAAGACAGGAGAGGAAAAGGCTTTCCAGAGAGCTCATACAGATGCAGGAACTTTTAGAGGAACTATCAAGAGAAAACATGGAGATAAGTAAAAAATACGAGGACCTCCTGAAGAAGTTTGAACAGGAAAGGAGAGAAAGGGAAAGGCTTGAGGTGGAGGTAGAAAACCTTCTCAAGCAGGTAGAGAACAGGAAGGAAGTCTATGAGGAAGTGTTTTCCTTCCTGTTTGAAAACATAGAGTTTGAAGAGAGAGCGATAAGGGAATTTTTGGAGCTTGACAGGGTTGCAAAAAGGGAGTTTCTCAGAGAGCTCATGCTACTGAACATGAAGGACAGGGACGAGAGGTTTGAGGTCATGAAGGGATACAGAAATGTCTTCAAGTTAAAGCCCATGGGCGGGAGGATATACTTTACCTTTGGTGGAGTAAAAAGATGGAAGGTGATAGGCATGCTATGGGGTGAGGAGGACAAGACCAAGGACAGATACGCCAGGGAGCTTCTGGTAAAATATAAGGATTAAAGGAAATCAATGAGGAGGTAGTTGATGAAAAGCCTGAAAGACGCTATTGAAAGGCTTTTGAGCTTCAGACCCGATGGTTACATGGTAACAAACCTCTATCTCAGGCTTGGAGTGGAGGAAAGAACTGACAGAAAGTATCTCAGGACCTTTAAGGACCTTGTTAAAGCTCAGAAGGAATACTCAGAAGGATGGGGACTCAAGGATGATGTGCTGAAGTCCGTTGAAGAGGACTTTAAGAAAATGGAGGCCTTCCTTTCAGAGCCTGAAAACCTCAAGGGATGTAGGGGTATTGCCCTCTTCTCCTCATCCGCCAGGGGACTCTTTGAGGTCATAAAACTCCCATACACTTACAGAAACAGACTTATGCTATCCCAGGACCCTTTAATAAGGGAAATAGCCACCATTGATGAAGAGCTTGGCAGGATAGGAATACTCCTTATAGACAGGAAGCATGTGAGGTTTTTCCTCATGGACCTTGAAGGAGTTGAGGAGGTTCTGGACTTTGTAGAGCCTCTGGCAACGAGAGCACACAGGTTCCACTCTGGGGGAAGTATGCTGAAGGGTGCAGAGGGCACCATGAAGTTCTCCATGCCATCCAGAATAGGTGGTCCAGACATGGTCCAGCACTCCTTTGGCGAATACAGGTTTAACATGAGGATAAAGGAAGAAAGGCACAGGCTTTTCAAGATTGCAGGAGATGCCCTCATGGAGGCATGGAAAGAGAGCAAGTTTGACAGGCTAATAATTGGCTCTGACAGAGAAGATGTAAGAGAGATTGAGAACCACCTGCACCCATACCTTCTGGAAAGGCTTGTGGGATACATAAACATTAACCCCTCCTACGTGGAGGACACAGAGCTGAAAGAAAAGGTTTACCACTTGCTTATCCAGAAGAGTAGAGAAGAAGAGTTTAGGCTGCTTGATGAACTCAAAGAAATGGAGGGCAAGGGTCTTGCAGTCAACGGCACTTCAAAGGTTCTCCAGCAGCTATACAATGGTAATGTTCGGCTCCTTCTTGTCCCTGAGAGCTTTCATAAGCCAGGCTATGTCTGTGAAAGGTCCCGCCTCCCACTCTTAGAGCCAGAATGTCCTGCAGAGGAAAAGGTGTATGCTGTGCCTGATGTAATAAATGAGGTGATTGAGCTTGCCCTAGAGGAAAGAGCCAGAGTGAAGACAGTTCTCTCGGAGGAGGTCCAGAAGAGGATAGATGGGCTTGCCTGCTATATGCGGTTTGCTCTATGAACTATGAAAGGGTCCTCATATTCATAGACGGCTCCAACCTCTTTCATGCCATAAGGTATATGAACATAAAAATAGACTATCAGAAGCTGGTAGAGTTCCTCAGAGAGGACAGAAGGCTAATAAGAGCTTACTTCTACGGTGCTGTGCCCCAGGAAAAGGACATAAAAAAGAACAGCCCCGAGTGGGAAAGCTATCTGAGACAGAGGAGGTTTCTTGAAGAGCTCTCACTCCAGGGCATAAAGGTAAAACTGGCGAAGCTCAGAAGACTTCCCTCTGGTGAATACATAGAAAAAGAGGTGGATATAATGCTGGCAACAGACATGCTCAGCATGGCATACATGAACACCTACGACACTGCGGTGCTGGTAAGCGGAGACAGCGATTTCTCCTATACGGTGGAAGAGGTGCAGAGGATAGGTAAAAGGGTTGAGAACGCCACCTTCAAAAGGACGAGCTCTTACCACCTCCGGAAAGTCTGCGACAGGTTTCTGCTCCTAGACGATTACATGGACAGGTTTGTGGTGGAGGAAAAGATAGAGCTAACTCAAGAACTCAGCTTCTGGGAGAGGATAAGAAAGTTATGGAAAAGGTAATCTGTCTGAAGACAAGCCAGAGTGGTTGTCTGAAAGGCCTGAAGTGTGTGGAAGAGTTAAAAGAACCTTCTGTGGTCACTGTTGGGAATTTTGATGGCGTTCATAGGGGACATAAACATCTTCTGGAAAGGGTTATATCAAGGGCAAGAGAAAAGGGGCTGAGAAGCCTTGTCCTGTCCTTTTACCCCCATCCTCTCAAAATACTGAGCCCGGCGCAGGCACCCTGTGAGCTCACGGACTTGTGGGAAAGGGCAAAGCTGATGGTTGATGAGGGGGTGGACTGGGTTGTCTTCGTGAAGTTTGACAGGAGGTTTTCAAGGCTCTCCGCCGAGGAGTTTATAAGGGAGGTTCTCTGGGAAAGGCTAAAGTGCAGGCATCTTGTGGTAGGCTACGACTGGAGGTTTGGATACAGACGCGAGGGTGAAATAGAGCTTGCCAAGGAGCTGGGAAGAGAAATGGGTTTTCATGTGGAAGAGACTGAGCCTTTCAGGATAAACGGTCATGTGGTAAGCAGCACTCTGATAAGAAGACTGCTACACATGGGAAGGCTTAAAGAGTCTGCTCTTTATCTGGGGAGGAACTATGCCCTGAGAAGAAGGGTTGTAAGTGGAGACAGAAGAGGTTCCTCTCTTGGCTTTCCAACCGCAAACCTTGAAAATACAGAAAACCTCTGCCTAAAGGAGGGTGTGTATGCAGTCAGAGTTGAAGATAATTTCATGGGTGTTGCCAACTATGGGGTAAGACCAACCTTTGGAGGAAAGAGAAAGGTTCTTGAAGTCCATCTCCTTGACTTTGAAGGGAACTTGAAAGGTAAGGAGATAAAGGTGGAGTTCCTGAAGTTTATCAGAGAGGAGAAAAGGTTCTCCAGCCCGGAGGAACTAAAGAGGCAGATAGCTCAGGACATATCAGCTGTCAGAAGCCTCCTGGGATGAGTAGCCTATATAGAGGACTTTGCCAGCTTTTGTAAGTCCGAAGGACCTTTCCATTCTATCCCTCAAGCCCTTTTTGTTCTCCAGAAAATCCTTAAGAGTTTTTGGCTCTCCGTGGGCTCTCAACATGTATTCTTTTACCTCTCCGTTTTCAAAATGAATCCTTACTGGAAGACAGTAGAACTTGGAATTTTCACCATCGTGGCATCTTTCTATTTCTCCGATTACCTCAATGCGAAGGCTTTTTGCCACTATTTCCATGGTTGTATATTTTAACCCATACCCAGTTCTTTTAGCTTCCTCCAGAGGGTGGTTCTGTGCATGCCGAGCATCTTTGCCGCAAGGCTTCTGTTTCCTCCCACCTGTTCAAGAATCCTTTTTATTCTCTCTCTTTCTTCATCCCGGTCGCCCTCTGCAGCTTCCACCTCTATCTGAATGTCTTCCACATTTATGAAACTCCCCCTGCAGGTGATGACCGCACGCTCTATAATGTTTTCAAGCTCCCGCACATTACCGGGGAAGTGGTAGGAAAGGAGAAGCCTCAGGGCTTCAGAAGATATTCCTCTTATCTTTCTTGAGTATTTTCTTGAATACTTCTCTAAAAAGTGGTTCACAAGGGCTGGTATATCTTCTTTCCTCTCTCTGAGGGGAGGTAGATACAGTCTTACAACGCTTAGCCTGTAGTAAAGGTCCTCTCTAAATTGCCCCTGTCTTATCAGTTCCCTGAGGTTTCTGTTGGTGGAGGCTACTATACGCACGTTTGCCCTTCTTGTTCTGGTATCTCCGAGCCTTTCAAACTCCTTCTCCTGCACCAGATGAAGAATCTTCGCCTGAAGATGCATGGGCATATCACCAATCTCGTCCAGAAACAGGGTGCCACCATCCGCAAGCTCCACCTTGCCGGGTTTGTCTTTGACCGCACCAGTGAAAGCTCCCCTCATGTATCCGAATAGCTCTGCCTCAAGAAGGCTCTCGGGTATGGCGGCGCAGTTGACCTTGACAAAGGGACCATCCCTCCTGGGAGATAGGTAATGTATATATCTTGCAAGAAGACTCTTGCCAGCGCCCGTCTCTCCTTCAAGAAGGATGTTCACATCATAATCTGAGACGGTCTTTACCGTGTCCAGCACCTTCTGGAAGGCGGGACTCTTGGTTATGATGGTTTCCTCCTCACCCAGCTCACATATAGATACCTCGTTAACCACATAAAGAGATGCCACATAACCAAATCCAGAGGACATGGGAGAAATGAGAAGAGATGCTCTTTGCCTTCCACAGGGTGTTTCCACGAATATGTCTGCCCTCTCGCCCTCTGGAGGGAGCTCCTGAAGGGAGAGGTTTATAAGCTCTTTTATGTTTCTACCTGCCAGTGTTTCTCCTTCCTCTCTACAGAGCATCCTTCTTGCAACCCTGTTATGCTCCACCACATTGCCCTCTGGGTCAAGCACCAGTATGGCTTCCACTATGGAGTTCAGTATGGTTTCCTTGTATGTTCTCTGACGCTCGGCCTCCACTATACAGTGAACCACGTTACTCACATCTCTGAAGACCTCAAGAACCCCCACAAACCTATCCCCTTCGTAAAGGGGCGACATGCTCCAGCAGGCATGCTTTGAACTTGATGTCTCCACGTCGTAGACCTGAACCCCTTCCCCCTCCTCCCTTACATACCCAAAGGGGCAGTTTTTGCATATGGAGAAAAGGCCTATACAGCTTTTCCCTTCAAGCTCCTGAACTCCCAAAAGCCTCTTTGCAGAGCTGTTGGCATATACCACATGAAAGTTTTCATCTATTACAAGAACACCGTCAAAAAGCCCCTCAAGGAAGGAAAAATCCATAGCAAAATTATAAATCCCAGCTTGTGGGCACCTTTGACATCATCCTGAGGCTCTCCTCAAAGGCTGACATGTATTTCATGGCGGTTATCATGGAACCCTTGAACTTCAGCCTTTTTGTCAACATTGCTGCACGGGGACCCATATCCCCAGTTGCCAGCTTTTTCCAGTTTTCCGGGCTTGCCCAGAGCTCAAAGTCATATTTGTGGGCGTTTGCCCTTCCGGCGGATTTTGCCACACCCTTTTCCACTATAAGCTCTACTGCATCGCCCTCTTTACCCTCTATGAAATACTTTATGGTAGCGGAAAAGTCCTTGAGGTCAGATTTGAGCTTTTCGTTTCTGTTCCATTCTTCCATGTAAGCCCTCATCCATTCTTCTGACAGAAACCTGTGCATTCTTAACCTCCTATTCTAGTGAAAGTATCCACTGGACTATCTGTCTTGCTTCTGCTTCTGGTATTTTCTGCGGTGGCATGGGCACATTACCCCATACACCGGCGCTGCCTTTCAGAGTCTTCTCTGTGAGATAATCCACTGTATCCTGTCTGCCTTTATACTTCTTGGCTATGTCCGTATAACTGGGTCCCACCTTTTTTGCCTTCACATCATGGCATGCCATACATCCCCTCTGCCTTGCCAGCTGTTCACTGGCATAGAGACTACTCAAAAACCCTCCCACCAGAAAAGCACTAATAAAGAGGGTTCTCCACATACTGGCCTCCAGTAATAAAAAGGAGGGAAGGCTCAGGACCTTCCCCTGTGGCGGTCACTTGCCTGCCTCTTCCCTGAGTGCCTTGAAAACCTCGTTGAAGGAAACTTCGTCGTTGTTTACAAAGACGCCCACGTTACCCATTACGCATACGGAATATTTAGGACCGGTAAGAGCCCATCCATGCAGTGGGGTCCACTCCTGACCGGAGAAGGCTGTGTAACCGTCTGCCTGCATCTTTGCCATCATGTTGTTTGCGGCGCACATCTCCGCTGCCATTGCTGCGTGCTCTTCGGAAATGTTGCCCTTGTAGGCAACCAGCTTGCCGTCGTTGGTAAACTCTCCTGCAGCCCAGACACCTTTAATTTTCATAAGCCTGTCAAGGTTTACCATGGCTTTCACCTCCTTTTAGATATACTTGGAAAGGGTTTCAAAGGTCTTGTCAAAGTCCGCCTTGTCAAGCTCTACAAATACGCCCACGTTGCCCATTATGCAGGCAGCGTATTTACCGCCAGCAACCGCAAAGCCATAGACTGGATAAAAACCATCCTGACCCGTGTAAGCACTCCAGCCCTTCGCCTGCATGTTGCCCATGAGCTTGTTGGCGGCACACATCATGGCTGCGATTTCTGCAGCCTTTTCTGTTATGTTTCCATAGTAGGCAAGCAGCCTACCATCATCGGTGAACTCTCCTGCTGCCACTGCACCGGGCAGCGACATTAAGTCTTTGAGCTTGCTGAGTGTTGCCATGATTCCACCTCCTTTAAAGGTTTTCATTTTATACATATGCAAACAGAGTGCCATACTGAGCTGTTTTTAAAGCAAGGAATATAAGGTCTTTTAAAGGAGTATGTCTTAACTCATATGTTGCATGTTGCAACAGTGGTGCAACATAGGGCAGGACTTGAAACTGCTGAAAGACGGCATAAACTTTTACCCTTATGGTAAGAGAGATACTGACATTCCCTCATCCTGCTTTGAAGACTCCAACTAAGAAGGTGGACGCCATAGACAGGGAGATAAAAGAACTTGTCAGAGATATGTTTGAGACCATGTATCATGCGGAAGGTGTGGGGCTTGCTGCCAATCAGATAGGGGTGAGCCTTAGAATTATGGTGATAGACACCACGCCCAAGAAGGAGAGCCCACCTCTGAAGCTGGTTCTTATAAACCCGGAGGTTATATCCGCAGAGGGAAACACAAAATACAGAGAGGGTTGTCTTTCTTTCCCTGGGCTTACGGTAGAGGTAGAAAGGCACAGCAAGTTAAGGGTGAAGGCTCTTGACCTGAATGGGGAAGAGAAAGAATACGAGCTTGAGGGCTTTCCTGCCATAGTTTTTCAGCACGAGATGGACCACCTTTTGGGTATAACATTCCTTGACAGGTTGAACGGGCTGAGGAAAAGACTGGCTCTTGAAAAATACTCAAAGCTTCAAAAGCAGAGAGTATGAAAGTGGAGCTTGTGGACTTTTATCCCTTTGAAGTGTCCACAAGGAAACCACGCCTTCTTGCCTACGCAGATGTAAGACTTGATGGGAAGATACTTATAAGGGGGATAAGGCTCTATGAAGCAAGGAACGGGGGCTTCTTCATATCCATGCCTGAGTATAACCCTGAGACAAAAAGGGCGATGGTGGAAGTGGAGGATAAAGAGCTTCTGGAAAGGATAAGAAGAGTATTGGTAGACCAATACAAAAACATTATCTCTCAATCTTGACGTGGTTTCCTGAGTGGTGTATACTTACAACCGCAGGAGGGGTCATGAGACTTTCCTGTGATATAGAGTTGAAGAGGGGCGTGGAGGTGCCACATAACTTCAGGCAGGGACTTTTGTCTCTGGTCAAAGAATCAATAAAAAGGAGCTCAGAGGATGGTGAGCTGTTTTATAGGGTCTGGTACTCTTACAACAGACAGAAGCCTTTTACTTTCTCTGCTTTTTTCCCTTTGAAAAGGGTAAAAGGAAAGTCAATTCTTGATGGGGATTTCTTTAGTTTTAGCCGCCAATTGTGGGATTGAAAGGTATCCGCTAAATAGTCCTGTAATTCTTACAGGTGAGGTTTTAGCTGCCAATTTTGGAAGCCTCCGGTTTAGAGTCGTAAGAGAGATTAAAATATGGTAGTGCCCGTTGATGTTGACCAGCTTTTTCAACTCACAAACTTGGTGGGTATAGTTACATTTTCAGTAGCTGGTGCCCTCAAAGGAATAAGGGAAGGGCTTGACCTTCTTGGAATAGCCACTCTAGGTGTGGTAACTGCTCTTGGTGGAGGTATGCTCAGGGACATAATGGTGGGAAAGATTCCAAACGCTCTCCTATCACCCTATGACATGAGCCTTGCCCTTTTGGGTGTTCTCATATCACTGCTTCTTCACACAAGAATCAAAAGACAGCTTGAAAACAGGTATGCCTTTCTCTTACTTGATGCCGTAGGGCTGTCAGCCTTTACCACCACGGGTGCTATTCTGGCTTACAGCACAGGTGTGTCCTTTTATGGTGTTGTGCTCCTCGCCACCATCACTGGCGTAGGTGGAGGTGCAATAGGGGACATACTTCTCAGACGGGTCCCATGGGTGCTGAAAGAAGACTTCTACGCCACATGTAGCATAATCGGGTCAGTGGTCTTTTATGTAAGTATGGAAATCATTCAGAATATTACCCTTTCCTCACTAGCATGCACCCTCAGTACCCTCATACTGCGTATACTTGCAATTGTTTATGGGTGGAGGCTGCCGAGGATTGTGAGAGGATAGCTAATATAATAGCAATTATATTAACACAGACGGAGCGGGTCTGTTTAACTGACATCTGTTGACATCTGACATCAGACATTATAAAATTCTGTCAAAATATTGAAAGGAGGCTGTCATGGAGAATGACAGGGGATTTGTCAAAGTGAAGGCATCCGAATACGCCCAGCTCATGGACCTGTCTCTCAACACGGTAAAGAATCGTATAAGGGCCGGGGTCTTGAAGGGAGGCAAGGAGGAAGATGGTATATGGTATGTTTACCTTACTCAGGAAGAGCTGGAACACATAAGAGGTTTTAGAGAGGTTCAGGAAGATAGAAACAGGAGCCTTCAATCAAACCTTGAGGGGCTGAAATCAACCCTTGAAGGTAGTTTAATAGCCACATACATGTCCGCACTTATGCAGAAGGAACAGCAGAAAGAACAACTTCTTCATGAACTCTCAAGTCTTTATACGCTCCTTGCTATAAGGGAGAAGGAGATGGAGTTTTTATTGAAAGAGCTTGAAAACACTAAGGAAAGATGCAGAGAAAAGGAGCTGGAAAACCAGAAGTTAAAGGGGATAATAGAAGAGAAGGAAGAAGTAATCAAAAGGCTTCAAGAAGAACTGAGAGAGAAGGAGCATATTCTGAACCAGAAGGAGCTGGAACTCCAGAGGGTTGTGCTGGACAAAGACAGAGAGTTACTAAGCAAGGAAATGGAACTATCTACCCTTCGCATGGAACTGGAGAAGAGAAAGAAGAAGGAATAAAATTAATAAGACCATGGACGGGCTTTTAGACCTCTGGGTTAAGAGCCTGAGCAGGACAAAGAGCCAAAGGACTGTAATCACCTACAGCATGTGTCTTGCCTCTTTTCAGAAACATGTAGGTAAGGGCATGAATCTTCTCGAAATTGAACCCATGAAGGTTTTTTCATACATTGACTCCTCTGAGCTTTCTGTAACCTCTCTTCTGACCCACCTCTCTGCTATAAAGCATTTTTATAAATTCGCCTTTAGAAGGGGATGGCTTAGCAAGGAACAGTTCTCCGAGCTTGAAGCAGTTATTGAAGAGATAAGGGAAGACCTTTCAGGCTCCAGGTCGCAGAAAAGCCCGAAAGCTCTCAGCAAGGAAGAATTGAGCAAAATCTTTGAAACGGTAAGAAATACAAAGTACGAGCGTGTATATAGCCTTCTTCTATACAGTGGTATAAGGCTTTCTGAATATGCCCAGCTCAGAAGGGAGTTCTTTCAGAGGGACAGGAACAATATATACTGGCTGAGACTGCCTGCGGAGGTAACCAAGAGGGGGAAGGAAAGACTGGTTCCCATAATGGGTCCATCAAAAGAGGAGACCATGAGCATAAACGAAAAGCTTGATTACTGGCTTCAGGATTACGATGCTTTCATTATGGTAAAGGCAGGTTCTTTGCAGGTCTATACCAACAGGCTTTCTCAAAGACTGGGCATTCCCTTTTCTGTGCATAGCTTCAGGCATACATACATAACGAACCTTGTAAACTCAGGCTTTCCTGCAGAGGTGGTAAAGGAGTTTGCAGGACACTCAAATGTAAAGACAACCATAGACATATACTACCGTTTCAGTCAGGAGAGGGCAAGGATCATGGTGGAGAACTTTCTCAGATGAAGTTCTTTGTTTTCACCATCTTCCCTCAGGTCATTGAATGCTACGCCAGCTACGGCATAGTAAAACAGGCTCTAAAAAAGGGTGCCCTTGAGCTTTTTGTCCTTGACCTGAGAGACTTTGCTCACAAGAGACAGGTGGATGATAACGCCTACGGCGGACATCCGGGTATGGTGATAAAGCCAGAGCCTGTCTTCGGAGCATACGAGCATGTAATGAAAAACTTTGGCAAGCCCCACACCATAATCCCACAGCCTTGGGGCAGAAGGCTCACTCAGGCAGACCTTGACAGGCTATCAAAGTTGGAGAGCATTGCAGTCATATGCGGGAGGTATGAGGGGCTGGATGAGAGGGTCAGCGCGCTGGCGGATGAGGAGCTATCCTTAGGGGACTTTGTGCTGGCTGGGGGTGAGCTTCTGGCTCTTGTGCTTCTTGAAGGCATAGCAAGGCTTCTACCGGGAGTCCTTGGCGAGCCTGAGAGTATAAGAAAAGACTCTTTCAGAAGATGGCTGGGTGCACCCGTATACACCAGACCTGCAGAGTTCATGGGGATGAAGGTGCCTGAGGTGCTTCTCTCGGGCAACCATCAGCTCATAAGCCTGTGGGAGCTGTGGCACTCCATAGAGAGAACCTTCAGGCTCAGAAGAGACCTTATTCCGGAATACATGAACAACTTAGAGAGCTCCATGCTCTCATCTATAATGGAAGGTAAGAGATTTGAAGAGTGGCTGGAGGAGGTGGGTTATGAAAGAGCTGTTAAGAGCCTTCAGAGCGTGCAACTATCTGGCTGTGGGGATGATTTATCTGAGGGACAATCCCCTTCTGAAGGAGCCCCTCAAGAGAGAACACCTTAAGAGAAGACTGCTGGGACACTGGGGAGCAAGCCCCAACATAAGCCTTGTGTATCTGGCTGCAAGCTATACACTCAGAAGATACTCTGTGAACTCCCTTCTTGTGGTGGGTCCCGGACATGGAGCACCCGGATACATAGCGCCTCTCTACCTTGAGGGAACTCTTACCAGCTTCTATCCGGAGTTTTCAAGGGACGCAGAGGGTATGAAGAAACTTTTTAAGTCCTTTTCCTTTCCCGGTGGTCTTGGTAGCCACTGCACTCCCGAGCTTCCGGGCTCCATACAGGAGGGAGGAGAGCTTGGCTATAGCCTATCTCACGCCTTCGGTGCTGTCTTTGACAACCCTGACCTCGTGGCAGTTGCCATAGTGGGTGATGGTGAGGCGGAGACTGGACCGCTCGCCACCGCCTGGCATTCTAGCAAGTTCCTCAACCCCCAGAGGGATGGGCTGGTTTTGCCAGTGCTATCACTAAACGGCTACAAGATAAACAACCCCACCCTGTTTGCGAGGATTCCAAGGGAAGAGCTCATAAGCCTTCTGAGAGGCTACGGCTATGAGCCCCTCTGGGTGGAGGGAGAGGAGCCTGAAGAGGTGATGGGTCAGATGCTTCAGGCTGTGGAGACCGCCTTTGAAAGGCTCATGGAGCTCAGAGGAAAGGCTATAAGACCCGTGCTTCCCGCCATAGTCCTCAAGACTCCCAAGGGATGGACTGCACCAAAGGAATTTAGGGGAAGATACATTGAGGGCTACTGGAGGTCCCATCAGGTTCCCCTGTCAGAGGTGCACGAAAATCCCGAAAGCCTGCGTCTTCTTGAAGAGTGGCTCAGGAGCTACGGACCTCAGGAGCTCTTTGACGCAGAGGGAAAGCCCCTCATAGACTGTCGTGAGGTCTTTCCCGAGGAGGGCAGAAGGCTTGGAGACACGCCCTACGCCAACGGTGGACTGCTGAGAAAGCCCCTTGAACTGCCAGAGGCCGAGAGGTTTGAGGTGGAAAAGTTTACACTTCACAGCAACACTCTCCCTCTGGGATACTATCTGAGGGAAGTTCTGAAGAGAAATCCCCGCAGCTTCAGGGTCTTTGGTCCTGATGAGACCGCCTCCAACAGACTCCATCCCACCTTTGAGGAGGGAAAGGCATGGATGCTGGAAAGGCTACCGGTAGACGAAGACGAAGGTCATCTCAGCCCCGTGGGCAGGGTGATGGAGATGCTCTCAGAACATACGGTGGAGGGCTGGCTGGAGGGATACCTGCTTACAGGCAGGCATGGAATTCTGAGCACCTACGAGGGCTTTGCCCCCATAATAACCTCCATGGTAAACCAGTTTGGAAAGTGGCTGGACATTTCACTGGATGTGCCATGGAGGGCACCCATAAGCTCTCTCAACCTCCTTCTTACCTCCGTGGTCTGGAGGCAGGACCACAACGGCTTTACCCATCAGGACCCCGGGTTTATAAACAGCATAGTGGACAAGTGGCCCAATGTGGTCAGGCTCTACTTTCCCTGCGATGCTAACACCCTTCTGGCAACTGCGGAGCTGTGCCTTAAATCCACCAACAGGGTAAACATCATAGTGGTGGACAAACAGGTCCATCCCCAGTATCTGAGCTATGAGGGGGCTTATAGGCATGCCATAAAGGGCATAGGAATATTTGACTTTGCAAGCACGCACACGGATAGAGAACCCGATGTGGTGCTCGCAAGCTGTGGTGACATACCCACCAAGGAGGGGGTATGTGCCTCTTTTATTCTGAGGGAGTTTTTCCCCGACCTTGCCATCAGGTTTGTGAACGTGGTCAACCTCTTCAGGCTTACTCCCGATAGCGAGCATCCCGACGGTCTCCCCGACAGGGACTTTGACGCCTACTTTACCACAGACAGACCCATAATCTTCAACTTCCACGGATATCCGTGGCTTATACACAGGCTCACCTACCGCAGGAAGAACCACAAAAACCTCCATGTGAGAGGCTACAGGGAAAACAGAAGGTTCGGCATAGACGCCACCCAGATACAGCCCTTCCTCAGGGGAAGGGGTGGTATTACCACGCCCCTCCAGCTTGCCATAATAAACCAGATAGACCGTTTCAGTATAGCCATAGACGTGATTCAGAGAACGCCCACACTGCAGGCAAAAGGAGGAAAATACATAGACCTTCTAAAGGACATGCAGATAAGGGCTTTAAAGCATGCCTACGAGGAGGGAGTAGATGACCCGGAGTTTTCCGACGAGAACTTTCTTGTGCCTGAATTACGGAAGTTCCTCCCTTAAGTATGCTATGTTTTCTGAAGATAGGGAGCTTCTCAGACAGAAGAAAAGTCTGACATGCATAGAGGAACTGCCATCTCTAATACACCAGATTGCAGAAAGTCTGCCAGAGCACCCTCAGTATGTCCTCCACAGGGTAGTGCACGGCATGGAACACGAAAGCCCCATGCGGATAACAGAGGAGACGCTCAAGATTCTGGAAGAACTCACCCGCATAAACCCCCTCCACAACTCCATAGCTTTTGAGGGCATAAGTTTGAGCCTTCAGCTTTTTGGAAATAGCGAGCATTACGCCATTTTTGACACAGACTTTCACAGGAGCATACCCGAATACGCAAGGCTTTACGGAGTGGACTACCAGCTATACAGCCAAGGCATAAAGAAGTATGGCTTTCACGGCATATCTTACTCCTACCTCCTGAGTAAATCTGAAGAGCTTCTCAAGAAGAAAAGTCCCAGCCTTATAATGATGCACTTGGGGCAGGGGTGCAGCGTCTGTGCGGTAAAGGAAGGTGCGTCGGTGGATACTTCTATGGGTTTTACGCCCCTTGAGGGCCTTCTCATGGTCTCAAGACCTGGGGACGTGGATGCGGGTGTCCTTCTTTACATGCTCCGCTCCGGAATGCCAGTGGAAGAGCTGGAAAGAAAACTCTACCGGGAGGCTGGTATAAGAGCCATAGCGGGAGTTTCCAGCTTTGAGGAGCTCATGGCTATGAAAAAAGGAGGAGATGAAAGGGCAGACCTTGCCTTCAGGGCTTTCCTTCACAGGCTTGTAAAGTATGTGGGTGCCTACTGGTTTCTTCTTGAGGGGAATGTGGATGCTCTTGTGTTCTCTGGGGGCATAGGGGAGAACAGCCCTGAAGTGAGAGAGGAGCTCTGTAGAAGGCTTGCCTTTTTGGGTGTAAGGCTTGACATTGATGCAAACAGGAAGAGCTGTAAGGTGATAAGCTCAGAGGAAAGCACCATAAAGGTCCTTGTGCTGAAAACGGATGAAGAGTTGCAGATGGTCAGCATACTTGCGGAATACCTTGAAGGTAATAAAATCATATAGCATGGAGCTCTTATACAACATAGTGGACGAAAGAACCGCAAGCATTCTTGAAAAGCAGGAAAGGGACAAGCAAAAGTTGTTGAGTTATTTTCACCGGCTTGAGGAGAAGCAGGAAAGAGATAAACAGGAGCTAAAGGCGGAGATAAGACATCTCAACCAGAAGTTTGACAACATGATAAACCTGTTTGTAAGTTTATTAACACAGAAGAATAAGGAAAAATAGAGGAGGCAGTCATGCGATACCTGAAGCTGGCTTTTTTACTGGTCTTTATTGCCTACGCCATGGCGCCGGAGATGAAACTCAGAAGAGTGCAGAAGGACATTTACATGGTCCGGGGTGTGGATGCACTGCCTTCTTTAGAAAACAGGGGCTTTATGTCCAATGCCTTTGCAGTGCTTACAGAGGAAGGCTGGGTGGTTGTAGATGCCCTTTCAACTCCTGAGCTTTCAAGGGAGTTTGTGCAAAACCTGATGAGGGTAAAGAAGGCTCCCGTAAAATACGCCATAATAACCCACTACCACCCAGACCACTGGTATGGAGCGAAGAGCTATAGAGACCTCGGAGCCAAGATTGTGGCTCATAAAAAGCTGATGGAGTTCTACCAGTCGGGTGAGGCAAGGCTTGCCCTTGAGGGTGCAAAGCAGAGGTTTGGAGAGCTCTTCAAAAATGTGGACCTTGTCCCACCTGATGTGGTAGTAGAGGACAGGTATACGTTGAAGGCAGGGAGAAAGACCTTTGAGATAGTTTACATGGGACCTGCCCATACGGACAACGACCTCGTAGTTTACATGCCCACAGAGAAGGTTCTGTTTACGGGAGACCTCGTGCTGAAGGACCGTATTCCCTTTATGGGAGACAGGGGGGCGAGCTCAAAGGGGCTTGTGGAAGCTCTTCAGAAGATAAAGAAGATGGACGCAAAAGTTCTCCTTGGAGGACACAACGAGCCCATGGATATGTCCGCCGTTGACTTTACCCTTGGCTATGCGCAGTTCCTCAGGGAAGATATAAAAAGGCTGAAGGAACAGGGCAAGAGTATAGACGAGATAAGAGAAGCCCTGAAAGACAACCCCTACAGAAAATATGTCATGTATGATGCTTTCCACAATGCCAACCTTTTCAGGATAGACTCAGAGCTTGATATGGAGGAGTGATGAAGGTAGGTGTTATAAGCCTTGGCTGTGCCAAGAATCTTGTGGATACGGAGGTGCTCCTCGGAAAGTTGAAGGGCGGTGGTGCAAGATTGGTAAGCGACCCTAGAAATGCGGATGTTATAGTGATAAACACCTGCGGTTTTATAGAGCCTGCAAAGGCGGAAGCCATAGAAACAATCCTGGAGTTTTCTGAAAAGAAGAAGGTTATAGTAATGGGCTGTCTGGTGCAGAGATACAGAGAAGAGCTGCAGAAGGAGATTCCAGAGGTGATGGCATACTTTGGAACAGAAAGCTGGAATGAAGTGCTGAAGTTCCTCGGTCTTGAGTCTGCAGAGAGGTCAGAAAGGGTTCTTACCACGCCCAGTTCCTATGCCTATCTGAAGATTGCTGAAGGATGCAACAGGCTCTGCTCCTTCTGTGCCATTCCTCTCATAAGGGGGAAACATCGCTCAAAGCCCATGGAAGAAGTCCTCCGGGAAGCCAGATATCTGGCAGAAAGGGAAGTAAAGGAGCTGTGCGTAGTCTCTCAGGACACCACTTACTACGGAAGGGACATCTACGGAAAGGGTGCACTGGTAAAACTTCTGCAGGAGCTTGAAAAGATAGAGGGCATAAGGTGGATAAGGCTCCTGTATCTGTATCCCACAGAGGTAGAGGAAGAGCTCATCTCCCTTATGGCTGATTCTGAAAAGCTACTTCCTTACTTTGACATGCCCCTCCAGCACATAAGCTCCGAGGTGCTCAGAAGCATGAGAAGGGGCTATGACGAGTCCTTTGTAAGGGGGCTTGTAGAGAAGATAAGGAAAAAGCTTCCTCAGGCGGTGCTGAGAACCACCTTCATAGTGGGCTATCCCACAGAGACCGAGGAGGACTTCAGGAGGCTTTTAGAGTTTGTCTCCGAGGGGCACTTCCACTGGTTAGGTGTCTTTACCTACTCTCAGGAGGAGGGCACGCATGCTTTTCCTCTGGGAGACCCCTGGTCGGCGGAGGAAAAAGAAAGAAGAAAGACAGAGCTTCTCAGCCTTCAGGAGAGCATAACTCGTAAGAAAAACGAAGAGTTTGTGGGCAGGGAACTTGAGCTAATTATTGATGGTTTTGATGATGAGTTTGGCTATATTCCTGTTGGCAGGATATACGCTCAGGCACCAGAAGTGGACGGAATAACTTACTTAGAGACAGAAGGAGAGCTAAAGACCGGAGATATGATAAGGGTAAAAATCACTCAGGTGGGAGGGTATGACCTTGGGGCTGTGGAGTGCAAAGATTGAATACGTCCTGCCTTCTCTCCTCCTGACTCTGCTGTTTCTCCTTTGGTATTTTGGCTATGGCAGGCACAGGCGTGAGCTCTTTGACTTTTACAACTCCATAGGGGCAAAACACACGGGCTACAGGTGGCTTATCTTTCCCGTTGCAGAGCTTGAAGCTGATGGCAAGAAATTTAGGCTTTTCACAGAGGGAGGACGGGGGCTTTATGCCTTCAAAGTAAGCCTTGAAGTTCAGGCACTGGGCTACCTGAGGCTCTGGCGTGGGGGTCTCCTGGACAGAATCCTTTTCAGAAGGCGGTATATGGAAGGAATCTTCGTGGAGTATGAGGACAGCCAGTGGGCTGAGAAGCTACTTGGCAGGGAGGATTTTAAGGATATGGTCAAAAAGCTCTTTGACCTGCCCGGTCTGAGCTCTGTTGAGATAAAGGGCAAGAAACTCATCCTCTGCTGGCATCTGGGCGGTATGGACAGGTTCAGAAAGGTGGTGAGCAAGGAGGCAGTTTTAGAAGCCTTTAAAATAATGGCAGACCTTGGAAAAACCATAGACGCCGTGCCCTCTGCAGAGGTCTACAGAGAAACTCTCAGGGGCTGGCTCACTCTGAAGCTACCGATCTTTGCCACCATACTCTTGAGCATTGCGGGCTTTTTTCTTGGCTTTTACAGGTATGACCATGTCTGCGACCATGAAATTCTGCTGGCTGGCTTTAAAATACTGATGCCCATTGTCATTCTCTACACAGCCTCTGTTCTTTTCCTGACTGGAGGTCCCACGCTCGGGCAGAGGGTGATTCTTAAGACTTTCTTTATCTGTCTGGTATGCATACCCATGATAAGCCTCTTCTTTCTCACTTGGGTGAACGGATACTTTGACAGGTCTGAGCCAGAGTTCAAAAGAGATACAATAGCAAGAAAATACCACCTTATCAGAGGTGGGCACAGAGTGGTGCTCGCAGAGCTTCATAAAAGTAAGTGGTGTGACAGCTTTAAGGTCTCTGAGGGTTTCTACATGAGGGCACAGGTGGGAGACAGAGTGGAGTATGCAGTCAAGAGAGGTTTTCTTGGCGTGAGCTGGCTATACAGAAAACTGAGTTTAACAGAGTGAAATATGTCATAAACTTTTGCATAACTGCCTGGCTTGCCTTAAAATAATAGCCCACTATGGGCATAAAGAAAGTAGACAGGAAGGCTTTTCTTAACCTGTTGGAAACAGTTTTGTTCGTGGACTTTATAAAGGGTCTTTCCGTGACCCTGACAAACCTCTTCAGGAAACCCATAACCACCAACTATCCTCTGGAAAAGCTCACCCCCCCAAAGCGATACAGAGGAGCTCACGGACACTTTGTCTGGGACGGCACTGAGCCGGACTCTCTAAAAGCCATAGAAAAGTTCATGAGCTACGAGAAGGGCAAGAGCAGGTGCGTTGCCTGTTATATGTGTCAGACCGCCTGTCCCATGCCCACTCTTTTCAGGATAGAGGCGGTGCAGATGCCCGATGGCTCAAAGAGGGTGGTGCGTTTTGACATGAACCTGCTCAACTGCCTTTTCTGCGGGCTATGCGTGGATGCCTGTCCGGTTGGCTGTCTTACCATGACGGACCTCCATGAGCTTGCGGGGTATACGAGGCGAGAGGGCGTTCTCAGGATGGGTGAACTTGAAGAAAACGCCATAGACTGGAAAAAAAGAAGGGGCTCTGAGCCAGACCGCATATGGATAGATGACCAGCACAGGGAAAAGCTCTGGGGGAAGATTCAATGGAGTGGCTGATTTTTGCCTTCCTTTCTGTCTGGGCAGTGCTCTCAAGTATGGGGGTGCTTTTTCTGAAAAACCCAGTTCATGCCATACTTTCCTTTATAAGTCTTATTCTTGCAGTGGCTGGTATGTTCCTGCATATGAGGGCTGAGCTTCTGGCAGGCCTGCAGTTAATCATATATGCGGTTGCCATAGTGGTCTTTTATGTGCTGGTGATAACCACCATACCCTGGGAAAAGGTAAAGAGGTTTGAGGGCTTTTACAAAAGGGAGTTCTTTTTTGGCTTTCCCCTTCTCCTTGCCAGCTTTGCCCTCTTTGCTTACGCCATACTGAAGGGAAACTTTGCCAGAGTTGGAACTGCTGGAGCTGACAATGTAAAAGAGGTGGGTAAAAGCCTATTTTCCACTTACCTCTTTCCTCTTGAAGTGGCTTCTGTTATACTATTGACCGCCATGATAGGAGCCATACTTCTCGGGAGGAAAGAGGAGTGACCATAGAAAAAGCTTATATGCTCATAAGCATATTTTTGTTCCTTTCTGGTCTTCTCGGTGTTATCATAAGGAAGAACCTTATAACACTGCTTATAAGCACAGAGCTCATGCTGAACGGAGTGAATCTAGCCCTTGTGAGCGTGGACAGGATTGTGGGTGGTATAGAGGGGCAGGTATTTGCCCTCTTTATACTTGCCGTGGCTGCCTCTGAGGTGGCAGTGGGGCTTGGCCTCATAATTGCCCTCTTCAGACTTAGGGGCTACGAGGGTTCTTCTGAGATAACACACCTGAGGGACTAAAATGGAAGGTCTGGTGGTTCTTTTTTCACCCCTGATAGCCTTTGTGGTCATTGCCCTCCTTGGCTCAAGAATGGGTGATATGGCTTCTGCTGTGCTCTGTATCCTGGGAGGTGCCTTCTCCTTTGTCTTCTCCCTCTGGGCTACTTTCAAAGCCCTAAATGAGCCCTTCTCTGTTAAGCTCTACAACTTTCTGCCTATGGGTGATTATACTCTCTCCTTTGGTCTTCTCTTTGACCCCCTTTCTTCTATTACCGCCTCTGTGGTCACCTTCGTGGCTACTCTTATCTTCATCTACTCCGTAGGCTATATGCACAACCTTTTTGGTCAGTGGACTTTTAAGTTCTACGCTTATCTGTCTATGTTTCTGTTTGCCATGCTCCTTATCGTGCTCTCTGATAATTTGCTGGGTATCTTCTTTGGCTGGGAGGGTGTGGGTCTTGCTTCTTATCTTCTT